>DATEKX010000727.1:0-5216 GCA_035277165.1 Blastocatellia bacterium
TTTCAGCTTTCAACAATTTCGCGAACTCAAGAGAAGAGGTCGGATTGACCATGTGATCTTGCTGAGAAACTATGACCAGCACGCGAGCGCGCACAGCCGCAGCCGCTTGCTGGCCGGAATTGTTGAAAGACCTGTAAACATCGTGGTTCATCATCGCTTTCAACTGCGAGGCGTAATCATCAAGATCAAACCTCGAAAGACTCTTTTCCCCTTCCGCAAGAGGTCGCTCGAAGTCAGCAGGCTTTGTGTGCGTGACGTGATAATTAGGCGTGAATAAGAAGAGCGTTTGAATCCCTGCCAATACAGAAATCGCGCGCTTCTTGCCGTCTTTCATATTGCGGTTCGCTTCGATGACGCGAAGCTCTGTTTCCCACAGCAGCAAATCATAAGACGACTGGCGCGGAGTTCCGACTATGGGAATGGCTTTGTCCATGAAATCCGGGTAAGAGACGATCCACTGAAACGTCTGCATCCCGCCCATAGAGATTCCCGCGACGGCGTAGAGTTGTTTGCTCTGCAGCTTCTCGGTGAGCATACGGTGTTGAGCGTTCACCATGTCGCGAATCGAGAATTGAGGGAACGCCCTTGCTCGCTGCAAACGGCTGGTTGAAGGCGACGAAGAAACGCCGTTGCCTAAAGCGTCAGTTGCGATGACGAAATACTTCGAGCTGTCTATCATCTTGCCCGGCCCGATTGAATCCGTCAGGTCTTCTGACCTGCCTGAAAACCATGTCGGAAACAGAATGGCGTTTGATTTCTCTGCGTTCAACTCTCCGAATGTACGATAGCCGATTCGACACTGGCGAATGGTCTTGCCGTTCTCTAGTCGAAAATCGCCAAGCTCGGCAAACTTTTGATTGCTTTGAGCATTCGCCGATCCAACTGCGACGAAAGCGATAATCGCCAGCAGCAGCGCGCGGGCATAGAGACGCATCTTCTGATCTCCTTTTGGTTTGTGTGGATGATGGAAAAAAATTCAGGCAAGCACGCCGAGTTGACGAAGCAACAGCGCGCCATCGAAATAGACATTCTCGCCCACAAGCTTATTATCCCTATCGAATGTATAGATTGTGCAGACTGAAAGCTTGACCGCTCGACCTGTGGCTTTGATGCCTTCCCATGTGCCCGTGTGTTTGCCGCTGACAGTCTGTTCGAGAATGATAGCGCTGTCGCTCATGTACCTGCGATTCTCTTCGACTCGCAGGTCGGAGAAGCTGCCGCCTTCGGTGAATCCGAATCTTTCGTGCGCTATGCGAATCAGATTGTGGCCGCCATAGGTGTTGCCGTTCAAGGTGAACTTTGCGCTCTGGCTGAATGTGTCCATTATACCGTCAACGTCGTGAGCGTTTTCGGCTCGCAGGTGTTCTTCCAACATACGGACGTGCGCTTCGCTTATGGCTTCAGACATTTGTTTCCCCTCATACGAAATTCAGACAGCTTCTATTGCACATTCGCATCGAACGCGCCTGTCAGCACGCGCCCTTCGCGCTTCACCTGAACCCACACGCGATAACGTCCCGGCTTCGGAAATGAATAAGGGAACGAGACCTCGCCCTGCTCGGCGCTCGACGTGTTAGTTTTACTGATCACAGCAGCGGGTGATTTCATGTGCGCAGAATGATCCGTCGCTTTCTTGTGCGCAGAGTGATCTGTAGTGTCAGGTTCGTCGCCAACAATCATATCGTAATCTTCCGCAACAGGATCAGTTCCGTCCACGCCGGTTTTTGCCCCGCTCACGCGAGCTGCGAATGCTTCCTGGGACGCCATCGAAATGGTTCCAACCGGATGCACATGAACGAACACGGCAGCATCATCACGCATAATCACAGCATGGCCGAGCATCCCCATGTAAGGCTCAAGCGTTGCGCGCGCGCCATCAGGCGACTTAACAGAAAACTGCAGCGACTCTAGTCTTCCGGCCACAAGCGGCGCTTCCTGCGGGCGCTCCCAACTTATAGTTGAATTGTCTGCCGCTTCTCCGCCCTCGCCGCCGATGCGCCACGCATCGTCTTTGTCAATCGTCACTGTCGAAGCATTTTGTGACGGCTGGCCTGCGCCGGGAAGATCGATTTCAGTCGTCAACGTTTCGCTCAATCCGTTCTCGTGAACAACGTCTGCAAAGACTCTATAGCGGCCTTGCGGGAGCGGCGGCAAAGCTACGTCGAACGTTTCATCGCTTACGCGAACCGGATGCAAGTGCGCGAAAGCATCCATCGCTTTATCGCGCACTAAAAACAGGTGCATCAGCTTTCCGTGATCGGGAATGAAATCGTTAGTTTTGCGCTTAAGCCATTCGACATTGTTTATCACAAGCCGCAGCACGCGGTCGGAATTTTCATCCCGCACCGCAGCGGTCATCGCAATCGGCTTGTACATATACTCCAGGTACCTGCTGTCAGTTGATCCCCACCAGATGTTGCCGAAAAAGGCAGCGACCACAATCAGCGTCGCCGTGATGAACATAATCCGCCGCGCTCGCTTTCGATGATCTGGCGTAACTTCTTTTCCGGGCACAAGCACAGCTTCACGAGAGCAAGCGCCGATGACGGAAATAGCTCCCGCGAAGAGAAAGAGTCCGAGGCCAGCGAGAATAATGCCTAACTTGAAATCCAATGTTCGCCGCGCCGTCGCTATTGCTGGCACAGGCACTATCACTTCGCCCGAACCGGCAGCGCCTTCAACCGACACGCGCACGCTCGACGACCCGAATTCCATCAGCCATAACTTGCCCGTGAACAGTCGCGCATCAGTTGCTAACCGCACGGCTTCATCAGGGCGCGGCGCGCCTTCGCTGCCTGTACTGAAGTAAATAGGCTGCACGCCAACCCGGTTCACGCTGTCCTGATCTACGCGAACGCTGACCTCCGCGATGCCGGGCACAACGTCGGGCGGAAGCACGCTCACAAGCACGTTGTAGGGCCCCGCCTTGCCTTCGTAAAAAATCTCAGGGCTGCCGACATGCGCCATCGCCGCGCTGCCGCAAAACAAGAAAAGCACAAGAGCGATACAGACGCGCAAATGTAATCTCATCGTCGCACGCTCCTCATCCAGTTGCCCCACGCCAGCGCCAGACGCGATGACAATACTCCGAGCGGGATTGCGATCAGCAAGCCAACGATGAGCGCAGTCGTGCTGCTGTCCCATTGATAATAGAGATGGCGATAGCTATACCAGTTCGTGCCTACGTAATAACCGAACTGATCCGTCGCAAATACCCAGTTGCGCGAAAGCGGCGATTGCAAAAAATCTCCGAACGGCCAGTGCACCGCAAACAACACTGTAAAGAAAGCCACGCCCAACAGCGCCGACAAAAGCCAGTCGCGCTTTTCGCCTATGCGACGCATCAGCATGTCTATCGCTATAGCCGGAAAGATCAAAAGAATTGGAAACTCCAGCGGTATCAAGTGCGTGACATGCTGGCGAATCGGGCCGAGCTTAGGCTCTGCGGGAAACAGCGGCAGTATCCACAACAGCGCAAGCGACATCGCAAAGTAGACAGCCGTCGTCGCCGTCGCAGGCCACTTGAGGCGCGAGGCGCGAGCGACGGGAATGATAAAGAGCGGAAGCACAAGACATCCGACTTGATAGAAGACCGAACTGTGCATGAACCCGCGTTGCATGTAAGTCCACGTCATGACGGACGCGCTCTTGAGCAACATTCCAGCGGCATAGACGCACATCACGCGCAGCCACAACCGGCGTTTAATCGCAAGCTCATCACCAGCATCAGCCGCTTGCTCGTTGCGGTTCTGCAAGGCGAGCACTGTGATTATCGCGCCGATTTGTATGACAGAAATTCCGAGCGCCAGCACTACGTGAGGCGGGCTGAGAATCTCTGTGTCTAAACCGTAGGTGTTATGCCACCAGTCATCGAACGGCGCGGAAGTAACCATAGCCAGCGCGCCCCAGATGCAGAAAAAAGCTCCGAGCGGCCCCGTAAATCCCCACAACCTGATGCCTGCGGCGCGTTGTTCGGCTGTGCCTCTGAACGTAGTCCTGAGCACAACCCACGCGGAAGCCAGCCCCGCGACTATGCCGCCGAGATAGATTGCCAGATGTGGCGGCGACCAGAATGTGTCGCGGCCTATACTCTGATGCCAGGAGATGTCCCACTCGCCGCCGACGATTATGCTGGTCGAGCCAAACAGCGCGGCGTAAACGAACCAGGGGATTGCAAGCGTCTGAGTCTTTGCGGATTGCCGCGCCGCAGTCATCGCGCTTATGGATGCGTCCATCGGAGCCTCCTTTGCTGGCGAAGAGTAATTGAGATTTTCACCTGAGTTACAATAACAAGATAACGTCGCGAAGTCGGAAAGTAAACGATAGCGCTGTCGTTGACCTTGATTTCAAGTTCGTAGTAAATTTGTTCGCCGTCGAAAGTGATAACGATTTTGCCGGTTTGATTCTATATTTTATTGGAGGCTGAAAGTTGATGAATTACGCCCGTTTTCTTGCTCTGAGTTTAGTGATGTTGATTGCTACGGCAGCAACAGGAATGAACCGATTGCCGCTTAATGAAAAAGCGGGAGATGTTAACGCTCAAGCCAAGTGCCCGACTGTCAGAACCAGTTGCCCGGATTCGGTGAAGGTGGGAGAGGATCTTACTTTTACGGTGAATGTTAGCGGAGGGGATAACAACGTAACGCCGACCTACAATTGGGCGATTTCCGCAGGGACTATCAGTTCGGGACAGGGAACCTCGACGATCATAGTTGAGACGAAAGAGGCCGGAGGAATGACGATTACCGCGACAGTTGATGTAGGCGGATATGACCGCTCATGTTCCACGGCAAGTTCCTGCACGGCAAGCGTCCTCAAAAAAGCCGTGAAGGTTGCCGAATACGGCAAGGTCAAGCCTGCTGAAGAGAAAGCGATTCTCGATAAGTTCGCCGCTGAACTGGAATCGGACTCGTCCGCGCAAGGCTACATCATCTCTTACGAGACTCCCAAAGGCCCTAAGATGGAAGCCTTCAAGGCTTCCGACAATGCCATACAATACCTTATCAAGCAGCGCAACATTGCTGCAGGCAGGTTTCTGCCCGCAACCGGCGGATACCGCGAACAGGTTGCGATTGAACTATGGCTCGTACCGTCAGGCGCAGACATGCCGCAAGCAACCCCGACGATTGATCCAAGCAAGGTGAAACCGACAAAGGAGAAGCCTGCGCCGCCAGCCAAGCCGAAAACATCGAATAAGAAGAGTTAAGCTTTTTATA
>DATEKX010000728.1:0-7149 GCA_035277165.1 Blastocatellia bacterium
AGATGATTACAGAGAGCGTGTTGCTGGCAACCCTAGGCGGCGCGCTCGGGTTATTGGTAGCCGTCTGGGGCGTTGCGGCTCTGGTCAAATTCAGCCCGACCGACATCTCGCGACTCGGTGACATCAGTGTGGACACATCCGTTCTGCTGTTCACGCTCGCGGTATCGGTTGCGACTGGCCTCGTCTTTGGCCTTGCGCCTGCCATCCACGCTTCCAACCCGAACCTGCAAGAAACGTTGAAGGACGCGGCGCGCGGCGCAACAGGCGGCGTCAGGCGCAATCGTTTGCGGAGCATGTTGGTCGTGTCTGAATTTGCTCTCGCGTTGATGCTGTTGATCTCTGCGGCTTTGCTCATTCGGAGCTTCTGGCAATTGAACAACGTAAACCCCGGCTTCAATTCTCAAAATGTTTTGACGGCTCGGCTGTGGCTGCCTCAGCCGAACTTGCCTGAGACCGGCCCTTACTTCACACATCCCGCGCGCGTGCTCCTGTACAAGCAGGTGATCGAGAAGATCGCGACGCTGCCCGGCGTTAAATCGGTCGGCGGCGTGAGCCAGTTGCCGCTGGGCGGCGGGCGTCCAAACGCCCCGGTAATGATTGAAGGACGGCCCTTGGAATCGAACTCGCTCAACATCGTAGAACCGCTCTTTGCGAGTCCCGGCTACTTCAACGCGTTAGGGATTCAGTTGGTAAAGGGCAGGCTCTTCACAGATCAAGACGACGACAAAGCGCCGCGCTCGGTAGTCGTGAGCCAGAAGTTCGCCGATAAGTTTTTTTCAGGCGAAGACCCGATAGGCAAGCGCATACAATTCGGCACCAGGCCCGCGCAACCCAACTGGCAAACAATAATCGGCATCGTGCGCGATGTAAAATCTGAGGGGCTGGCCGTAGAAGGCAAACCGCAGGTATATCGCTCGCTGCTTCAAGTGTCGGGGCTGTCGCTGGCGCTTGTCGTTCGCACATCTTCCGATCCCGGCGCTTTGTCGGAAGCAGTGCGCGACAGCGTTCGTTCAATTGACCCGGACTTGCCCGTCTACTCCATTCGCACTATGGAAGAAGTTATGTCCGTATCAGTCGGGCAGCAGCGTTTTGCGATGGTCTTGCTCGGCGTGTTCGCCTTGATAGCTCTGGTGCTGTCGGCGGTTGGAATTTACGGCGTGATGAGTTACTCCGTAAGTCAGCGCACGCACGAAATAGGCATTCGCATGGCACTGGGCGCGCGTCAGGGCGACGTGTTGCAGTTGATAATCAAGCAAGGTTTTATACTGACATTTTCAGGGATGGCTATTGGCTTGATAGCGGCGTTCGCAGTCACGCGCTTCATGAGTTTTTTGTTATTCGCCGTCAGCCCGACAGACCCTTTGACGTTCGCAAGCATCACCGCTTTGCTGGGCGCTGTAGCGATGCTGGCATGTTATTTACCTGCGCGAAAAGCAACCAGAGTAGACCCGATGATTGCGCTTAGATATGAATAGCTAATTAAAAATTACGAATTAAAAATTAAGAATTCAGGATCGAAGAGTAATTCTTAATTCGTAATTTTTAATTCTTAATTGATCCTGGAGGAATAATGGACACACTTTGGCAGGATTTACGATACGGCATTCGGACGCTGGTGAAAAATCCCGGCTTCACAGTCATAGCAGTGATGACGCTGGCGCTTGGGTTAGGCGCAACCACCGCTATTTTCTCTATAACCGACCAGATACTTCTGCGCATGCTCCCGGTAGAAAAACCGGAAGAGATTGTTGTGCTGCGTTCGCCCGGCCCAAAGAGCGGGCGAGTCTCAAGCGATGGCGATGCGGCCACTTCCTTCTCTTATCCTCTGTACAAAGAGATACGCGATAAAAACAACGTCTTCACAGGAGTGCTGGCGCGGTATCCCATCTCTTTGAGCGTCGCGGGCGAAGGACAGACCGAGCGCGCTGATGGCGAGTTGGTGTCGGGAAATTATTTCGAGGTGCTCGGCGTTCGACCTGCGCTTGGGCGCGTCTTCACTGATGATGATGATCGAGTTGTGGGCGCTGGCACGGTCGTCGTGCTCAGTCACGGTTATTGGTCTCGTCACTTTGGCTCTGATCCGAATATCTTGAACAAGACGCTGACAGTAAACGGAGCGTTGATGACCGTCGTCGGCGTAACGCGCGAAGGCTTCGCAGGAGTTCAAGTCGGGCAAACGCCTGAACTGTTCATTCCCATGACGATGAAAGCCCAGATGACGCCGAACTGGGACGGGCTTAACGAACACAAAGATTATTGGCTGGCGATTATGGGCAGGTTGAAACCGGGTCTTACTCCCGATCAGGCCGAAAAAGCTGTCGCCCCCATCTACGGGCAGATACTGGAAGAGATACTTCCGCTGGCGGGAAGGTTCTCGCCTGAAACGCAGCAGCGTTTCCTTACAAAGCCGCTGTTGCTCGACCCCGGATCAAGAGGCCGCCCGATTCTACAGCGCGATACCAAAGAGCCGCTGTTCATACTGATGGGGATGGTGGGATTGGTGCTGCTGATCGCCTGCGCCAACGTAGCAAATCTTTTGATGGCTCGCGGCGCGGCCCGACAGCGAGAGATTGCCATACGCATGGCTGTCGGCGCAGGGCGCTGGCGGTTGGTGCGACAGTTCATGATTGAAAACCTCGTGCTCTCGTTGATTGGCGGAGCGGTCGGGCTTCTCGCCGCCTCCTGGACGATCAGCGCGCTGGTAGCGTCTATGGCAGGAAACTTCGGGGCCGACGGGCTTTCCGATAAACTTGATCTTCGCCTGCTCGGATTCGCTTTCGGTTTATCGGTCGTGACGGGCCTACTGTTCGGCCTGTTGCCTGCGATGAAGGCCACGCGCTTGAACCTCGAAAGCACGCTCAGAGAACAAGGGTCGAGCGTGTCGGGAAGCATCGGGCAAGTGCGCTTTCGCAAAGGGCTGGTTGTCTCGCAGGTTGTGCTGACCACGGTGCTGCTGGTCGGAGCGGGGTTGTTTACGAAAAGCCTCGGCAATCTGAAGCGGATAGACCTCGGCCTCAGACCCGATAACCTGATCTCCTTTTCAATCGCGCCTGATTTGAACGGCTACTCGCCGCAACGCACCATCGCTTTGTTTGATTCGCTTCAGCAGAGATTGGAAGCGCAGCCGGGCGTGGACGCTGTCACAGAGTCTGAGATATCGGCTTTCACCGGCAGCAATTCGAGCAGCAACATAACCGTCGAAGGCTATACCGCTCAGGAAGACGAAGATACCAATGCCGGTCAGAATTATATCGGGCCGAATTACTTTTCCGCGATGGGCATTCCGCTGCTCAAAGGCCGCGAATTTAACGCATCGGACACGGCAAACAGTCAGAAGGTCGCGGTTATCAACGAAAGCTTCGTACGCCGGTTCTTAGGTGATCGAGAGCCTGTCGGAGCCAGGTTCGCTTTCGGCGCGGGCGACAAAACAAAGCCGGACATACAGATTATCGGCGTAGTCAAAGACAGCAAACACGCCAATGTGCGCGAGGAAGCCAAGCCATTCCTTTACATTCCTTATACGCAGGATGTGCGAATCGGGGACATCACGTTTTACATCAAGACGAAACAGGAAGTCGGCCAGATGACGGCTTCGATTCGCAACACGGTGCAAGGGCTGGACGCTAACCTGCCTGTATTCAACCTGAAGACTCTCGCACAGCAAATAGACGAATCGTTGTTTGCTGACAGGTTCATGACTATTCTCGCGATGTGTTTCGCGGGGCTCGCGGCGCTGTTGGCTGCAATCGGGTTGTACGGAGTGATGGCTTACACTGTAACGCGCCGCACGCGCGAGATAGGCATACGCATGGCGCTTGGAGCCACACGAGGAACAGTGTCGTGGTTGATCTTGCGCGAAGTAGTGATACTGGCCGCAATCGGGTTAGTCCTCGGTTTGCCTGCGGCTTATGGGCTTGGCCGGTTGGCTGAATCAATGTTGTTCGGCATCAAGGCAAGCGACCCCATTGTATTTGTTGCGGCAGCATTGCTGTTGACTGGCGCGACTCTGCTCGGCGGTTATCTTCCGGCGCGCAAAGCCGCAGGCATTGATCCGCTCAAGGCGCTCAGATACGAGTAGCAATTAAGAATTAAAAATTACGAATTAAGAATTAATCTTCTAAGCCTCGATTCTTAATTTTTAATTCGTAATTCTTAATTGCCTCTAGGAGTGATTGATGGAGACTTTATTCCAAGACCTGCGTTACGGCATTCGATTGTTGATGAAGCGGCCCGCTTTTACTGCAATCGCTATCATCACACTTGCGCTCGGCATTGGCGCAAACACGGCCATCTTCAGCGTTGTCAACGCGGTTGTGTTGAGGCCATTGCCGTACACGGATTCCGACCGGCTGGTGCAATGGTCGTGGCAGTTCGAGCAGGAATCCATTTCTGCTGTTACCGCGCTGGAATTCGAGTTCTGGAAAGAACACAGCAACTCGTTCGATGCGGCGTTCGGGTATTCAGGCATCAACTCCGGCTTCAACTTCGCGGGAGGCGCAGAGTCCGAGCGCGTGCGCGGGCTGCAAGTATCCGAAGACTTCTTCCGCGTGCTCGGAATCAACCTGAGTATTGGGCGCGGGTTCCTGCCGGAAGAAGATCGCCCGAAAGGGCCGCTCGCCATCATCATCAGCGACGGCCTGTGGCGCAGTTACTTTGGCGGCGACCCGAATGTGATTGGCAAACAAGCGCAGGTGAACGGTCAAAGTCACACGGTCGTCGGCATACTGCCGCCCGGTTTTCAATTCGAGTTGCCGATTGATGTTTTGCTGCCGTTGCGATTGGCAGTTGATCTTCGCGATAACGGCCAGAACACGGGCGTAATCGCACGACTCAAACCGGGCATCACGCGCGAGCAGGCGCAGGCTGAAATGCAACAACTGCTTCCGGCCTTTCTTCAGGCTTATCCCAATCACGCCAAATCGAGCGATAGAGGAATAGGTCTGACCTCTTATCAACAAACAGTCGTCGGCGATGTGGGCCAGACGCTCTGGTTGTTGTTCGGAGCCGTCGGATTTGTATTGCTGATCGCTTGCGCGAACGTCGCCAACCTGCTGCTGGCGCGAGCGACGGCGCGCAAAGGCGAGATGGCGATTCGCATCGCGCTAGGCGCTGGGCGCGGGCGACTCATTCGCCAATGGTTGACCGAAAGCTGGGTGCTCGCGCTGGCAGGCAGCATCGCAGGGTTACTGATCGCGCTTTGGAGCCTGCCTGCTTTGCTCGCGCTCATGCCGCAGGAATTGCCGCGACATCAGGAGATCAAACTCGATTATCAAGCCGTCATGTTCGCCATCGGCGTTTCGCTCGTGACCAGTCTCCTGTTTGGCATTGTGCCCGCGCTCAGAGCCACGCGAATGAGTGTGAGCGAAACGATAAAAGCGTCGTCGGGCAGAAACCGCGCAGGCAGATTGGATTCGCGAATGCGCGGGCTGTTGATTGTCAGCGAAGTCGCGCTATCGCTAGTGCTGCTTGTCGGCGCAGGGTTATTAGTGAAGAGTTTCATCAAGCTACGCTCGGTCGAGTTAGGATTCGACCCTCAGCATTTGACAGCGACGCAAATATCGCTGACTTCGGACAAGTATCGCACAACGGCGCAGGTCTGGAATTTCGAGCAACAGGTATTAGAGCGCATCGCGTCGATGCCCGGCGTAATCACTGCGGCCACAGCGTCGAACGTGCCGCTTGAGCGCGGGCTGAGAATGGGCATAGCCGTTGACGGGCGCGCGATTGATCGTTCGGTTCAGATTCGCGCCATCAGCCATCAGTATTTCCAGACGCTCGGAATGTCGATTAAGGGCGGTCGAGAGTTTACAGATTCCGACATGCAGGCATCGCCGCTCGTCGTTATCGTCAATGAAACTTTGGCGCGCAGTTATTTTCCAGATCGCGATGCGACGGGGAGTCAACTGACCAGTCAAGGAAAACCGCGCCAGATAATCGGCGTCGTAAACGACATCAAGGAGATGGGCCTGGATCAGCCGGTCGAGCCTACCGTTTACATACCGATACCGCAGATAAGCGATGGCCTGACGGTAGCGATGAATCGCTGGTTTATGACGGCGTGGATGATTCGCACATCGGGGCCGGTTGATCTGACGACTGCCTTGCGCAATGCGGTCAGAGATATTGACCCGCAGATGCCTATCGCAAACGTTCGCCCGATGACGCAGGTGATCAATGCTACGACCTCGTCGCAGCAGTTCATTTTATTGCTGATGTCAATCTTTGCAGGACTCGCGCTGGGGCTCACTGCCGTCGGATTGTATGGCGTCTTGAGCTATGCAGTCACGCAGCGCACCAGCGAAATCGGCGTGAGGATGGCGTTAGGGGCACAGCCGGTTGATGTGTTGAAGATGATAATCAGCAAAGGCATGACGTTAGTGTTTACAGGCGTAGCTCTGGGACTGGCGGCGGCGTTCGCGCTGACTCGTTTGATGGCAAGCTGGTTATTCGACGTGTCTGCTACTGATCCGATGATGTTCGCGGGCATCGCATTGTTGTTGACTTGCGTGGCGATGCTTGCGTGCTACATCCCTGCGCGACGTGCTACGAAAATCGATCCGATGGTCGCGCTCAGGTATGAATAAGAGGCAGATGTTACGCAGTGAAAGAACCAGTCACCGAGTTGACAATTATTCAGCCCGATTCATCGGGCTTTCCCGAAGGGCACGTAGGCCAGCCGTTTACGGCTGGTTAGTTGATAAGCAAGGTTTTTCAAAGGGCGTTTCAACGTCCTTCTCTATTTGGCTTTAGCCGACATTAGTGGAGGCTAAAGCTGCGCAAGCAAGCACGCTAAAGCGCGCTTTAGAATTATCTGCCATTGCTCAACCAGCGCTAGAAGCGCTGGCCTACGTGCCCTTCGAGAAAGCCCGATGAATCGGGCTGATTGGGAGTGCAATTGTTTTGTCAGTCTTTAATCTATCTTGCTACATAACACGAGTAAGGAAAACTTATGCAAACTCTCTGGCAAGACCTCCGCTACGGCGTACGAATGCTGCGCGGAAAACCGGGATTCACGTTAGTCGCTGTCATCACGCTCGCGCTCGGCATAGGCGCTAACACTGCGTTGTTCAGCGTAGTCAATGCCGTGCTGCTGCGGTCGCTGCCTTACAAAGAGCCTGCGCGGTTGATGACTGTGTGGGAAGCTTTCTT
>DATEKX010000729.1:0-3542 GCA_035277165.1 Blastocatellia bacterium
GTGAAGAGTCCGCCGGGTTCGCTCGCTGACATTTTCAATCGCCAGTGCCCGCGAACAAACGCGCTCGTAGGGCTGAGCAATTCAATTTGTATATCCGAGAAATCCAACTGGCCCATCTCGTTGCCCGCGCTCATATAGCGATTGCGATAACGATCAAGCGTAGTCTTCCAGCCCGACACGCCTATGCCGCCGGAATAAAAAGTCAGACTGTCTGATTGCCAGTAACCGCTCATGAATCCTTCGAGGTCGCGGCGATTCCACGCTTCGACCTGGCGGTCGAGCACCGCTTTGATTTTTTTTGCTTCTGGTGACTCGCGCAGTCTCTTCTGCTTTGCGTTCACAGAAAATATTGCGCCGAATGATATGACAACGGCAATGGCAATAATGGCTTTAACGCGATTCGCTTTTCGCATTTGGAATCTCCTTTAGCTTCACCGGACAATTGCGCAGTCCGAATCGAGAGTGGCATATTGGTTATTGCACTGCTTAAAATTTTAATGTCCATGAATGCTCAACCCGAATCTTACTCCAAACCATCAAGAGCAGGCTGCGAGTTATGCGGCGCGATAACTGCGCGCGAACTTTATACCGCGACAGACCGATTGCGCAACTCGGATATCCCCTTCTCTATCGTCGCATGCGCAGGTTGCGGCGTGTTGCGCACTTTGCCCGAGATGAGCGAGCGCGAGCTTGCCGAGTATTATCCGACAGACTACTGGGGCAATGACAATGAGCCGTCTGCTGATTGGATCAAAGAATCCCAATCAGAAAAAACGAAGTTCCTCGCAGAGTGCAGTTTAACCAGAGGGCGCATTCTCGATGTCGGGTGCGGGTCGGGATTTTTTCTGCGCGCGCTCGATCAAATCGAATGGGATCGCTTTGGCGTTGAAACCGGCGAAGCGGCAGCCGCAGCCGCAAACCGCGCGATAGGCAGCGGGCGCGTCTTTGCGGGCACGTTGATCGAAGCCGCTTGCGAAGACGAGGCCTTTGATGTCGTGACGATGTGGTCTGCGCTCGAACACATGAACGAACCGCGCGCGAACTTGATCGAGGCGAGAAGAATTATAAAGTCCGGGGGAACCTTGATCGTTCAAGTGCCGAATGCCGCAAGCTATCAAGCGCGATGGTTCGGCGGCAACTGGTTCGCTCTCGACGCGCCGCGTCATCGGTATCACTTCACGCTGCAAACGCTCGAACGATTATTTTCGCTCGCGGGGTTCAAACTCCATCGCACAACTTTTCATTCAAAGGCGCACAACGCACACTCGCTGAGGCAGAGCCTCAAATCCCTGCTCTATGCGCGCAATGCATCTGTAATCAGCCGCGCGCTTTTCCTTGCCGCCATTCCGTTCATCAAGCCGGTTGATTTTCTGATGAGCGCGCGGGGACAGGGCGCAACGCTTACAATAGCTGCTCGCGCAATGTGATCGAGCAGCTATTGTTTTCGTTCAAGCTCGCTCGCATCGTCATAGACAAAAACATCTGCTCGATGTTCGAGCGATGCGAATAGGCGGAACAGGTCACGGTCGCTGCGTTTCGCGAAAGCCTTTTCTTCGCGCCGCCGCTTGCGTATCTCCGGCAATCTCTTCAAAGCGGCAAAGACAGACAGCAAGTACCCGAACTGCAATCTGAGCGGAGCCGTGAGCGCAAGCATCGTCACCCACAAAACATGCGACAGCATAAGCCGCCCATCGTGCAGATTGATCCAGTGATAGATAATGCGATTGCGCTGCTGGATGCGCCGAAGGCTTTGCTGATTCACTTGGCGCATCGTGGATGAAATGCGATGGCGCACTACTGACCGAGGCTCATAGAGCGTTGTGTAACCGCGTTTCCACGCGCGATAGCTTATATCAACGTCTTCCCAATAAGCAGGCAACAGCAGGCTGTCAAACCCGCCAAGCTCCAAAAACTTTTGCCGATCAAATATGGCAGAGCCGCCGCTTGCAAACATCGAATACAGCGCGTGCGTGCTTTGCTTTGAGGGGACATAGCTGCGATGAACGCGGATGAAGCCTTTAGAGAAGCTGCCAAGTTTTCCAGTCCCGCATTCCTGCCCGCTTTCAAAATTGAAGACATGGCAGTGTGCAGAGAAAACCTGTGTGTCAGTAAAATTTTCAACCAGTGGCGCAATTGAATCCAAACCGACTTCGACATCATTGTTCAGCAGGAAAACCAGCGGATAGACGCTTGCTTCAATCCCGCGATTGCAAGCTTCGCCGAAACCGCGATTGGTTTCATTCCTTAAAAACTTCAAAGCCGTATGCGGCGTGGCTTTGCTTCTTTCGCGTGCGAACCAGCCAGCAGTATCATCCGTGCTGCCATCGTCAACAATGATGATTTCTGTCGGATTGCGGTAATGATGCGCAGCTTGTATGACGGATGGCAAAAATTGCTTCAGCAATTCAAGCCCGTTCCAGGTTGGGATGACGATGCTGACTCCGGCTTTCATCAAAGGTTGAAAGGGTTAGTGACGGTGCTGCTTTACGTCGCTCGCTGCCATTTTCGGGTTAGCCATCTTTTCAAGCGCTTCCAGACTCGTGTGGCTTCCTATAACGACCAGCGCGTCCTGCTCTTCGATAACGGTTTCAGCCGACGGATTGAATATCATCTCGCCGCCGCTTCTGCGAATGGCGATAACTATCACATCAAGGCTTGGGCGAATGCCTGTATCTTTCAACGCTCGCGTAATGAATGGCGACCCTTTATAGATTTCAATCTGCTCCATTTCGAGTTCGAGTTGCTCGGTCATCGTCGCCATTTCCATAAAGTCCGCCACAGCGGGTTTGAGCAGAACCTGCGCCATCTGGGTCGAGCCTGTAATGGCAGGCGATACGACTTTGTCCGCGCCTGCTTTCAGAAGCCGTTTGACCGCTGCCTCTTCGTTTGCGCGAGAGACTATTCTGAGGTCTTTGTTTATGTCGCGCGCGGTGAGCGTGATGTAAAGATTGTCGGGGTCTGACGACACTGCGCATACAAGCCCGCGCGCGCGCTCTATGCCTGCGGCTCGCAGCACGTTGTCATCCGTTGCATCGCCCATCAAGACCAGATGGCCTTGCGCCAGCAGTTTGTCCGCATTATTTTCGTTCCCCTCGATGATTACAAAGTCGTGGCCGCGCCGCGCTAATTCGAGTATGACGCGCGCACCTATTCGCCCGGCTCCGCAAACAATGTAATGGTTAGTAAGCTTGTTGATGTCTTTAAACATTCTTCGTTTTCCGAAGGTAGCAATTAGCTCAAACTCTAACACGGCGCGCGCGGCAACCGAAAGCGCATAGCCGATTGAGCCGACCCCCGTGATTATTAGAAAAGCCGTGAAGTAGCGCGCCTGTTCTGTCATCCCATCCGGCTCGCCAAAACCGATTGTGGTTATCGTGATCAGCGTAAAGTAGAAACAATCGAACCACGGAAGACCTAATATCAGTTTGTAGCCGATAGTCCCGGTCGCAATCAGAATTGCAACAACGCCCATGGCCAGTCGGAATTTTGTTCTAGGCGACATAATGAAAGCTGTATGTTATCGTCGCTCGGTTGCGGGACGC
>DATEKX010000730.1:0-3704 GCA_035277165.1 Blastocatellia bacterium
AGCCCCGTAGGGGCGACCTGTCTATAGTTGATGGCTTACAGAATTTCGTAGCTCCGTAGGAGCGACCTCTGAGTCAATAGGTCGCTCCTACGGAGCTACGAAATTATTTCGCATCGCGCTGCTATAGACAGGTCGCCCCTACGGGGCTAAGTGGTTATCACTCATCACTCATTACTCTTCACTTATTCTGTACGCTTCCTTATCTGGCCTGACGGGGCGCGAAAACCAGAGCGGTCTGCGCAAACCGTCCGGCCCCGGCGCGGGTCGTGCCCTCTCAAGCCACTTACGATAGACTTCGTGCGAACGTTTCGTATCAACGATCACGTCTCCGTACTGATCATCGGGCGCTGCTTTTTCTACGCGAACCTTCTGATGCCAGCAATGCATACCGCTCACGGGATCAGGCTGCACAGGAAACGTCAGGTTCTGATGCACGCCGCCCTCTTGCCAGAATATTCGCTCGGAATCAGGGTCATCGCTCTTAAACGGCTCAACGCCTTTTATCTGCCTGAGCCGCCATCGCCCGTCGCCTATCTCTTCGAGATCAACCAAAGCGGACGCCCAGCGATCCGTGCCTTCGGTTTGTTTCAATCGCCATCGCCCCAGATGATGCGAGCAAGCAACAACATTGGGGCGGATTCCTTCTGTCACCCAGACTCGAATGACGAAGTAACCTATCTCTGTGCTGACACGCGCGAGGTTGCCATTTGTAAATCCCATCTTCGCGGCATCTTTCGGATTCATCCATAGCGGATTCGTGTGCGAAATTTCGTAAAGCCACTTCGCGTTTCCCGACCTCGTGTGAATCAAAGTCGGCAGGCGAAAAGTCGGAACCAGTATGTATTCGCTCTTTTCTTCGTCGAGCTCGCGCCAGTTGACATGGCTTCGCACATAGCCGGGCAGCGCTTGCTCAGGCCACTTCCATTCAGCCATCGTCTTTGAGTAAAACTCAAGCCTCCGCGATGGAGTGTTGAACCCGCGAAGCTCTTGCCCGTCTACCATAACGCCGACAACCTGCTCGCCGTCCGCTGTTGGCTTGATTATTTTCGCGGTCTGTTCATCTACGCTAGAGCCTTCAAGCTCTGAATCACCGACGCGACCTTCGTGCTGATCATAGACGTTTGTTTTGACCGCGAACGCGCCGTTTCTGCGCATGTATTCGAGCGGCTTCAGGCCGACGGTCGCAGCTTTCTCAGGCAGACCCGGCACGCTGTTCTCGAATATCCAGCGATAATACTCTTCGATGGTTATCTTCTTTCCCGCGCGATAAGGCGACTCGAAATATTTGCGCACGCCCAATTCGCCCGTGGGATCAATGCGCCACGATAGCTCTATCCAGAATTCATCTTCCTCCCAGACTTCGCCCGGATTCGCCTCGTGAGTGAAATTTATCTTTTCGCCCGCTCGCTCGCGCAGCACGCGCTGCACAGGCTGGCGGAAAGAGATCCACTGAGCAGAATGAGTCTCCTGGCTCATCAAATCGTGTCGCTCTGCGCCCACGCCCATCGGCAAAACGTAATCGGCAAACCATGCAGTCTCGCTCCACACGGGAGTCAGCGCGGCGTGAAGCTCGATCTTCGATTCGTCTCTCAAAACTTCGACCCACGACATGCCGTCAGGATTTGTCCACACTGGATTGTAGACGCGCGTGAAGTAAGCTGCGATGTGCCCGCGACCTTCTTTCAAGAAGTGAGGCAGCAGAAAACTCAACTCGTGATGCGCGAGCGGATATTCGCGCGGCCAGAGAATTTCGCTCCACGTCTTCTGCGGTTTTGGTTTTGAAAAAGGCGCGGCGACGAATTTATTCCACACGTTCGGCGACACTCCGCCTTCTGCGCCTACGCTTCCGGCGAGCACATTCAAAAACATCAGCGCGCGCGCAACCTGCCATCCTCCGAGATTGCCCGATGCTGCGCTGCGCCAGACGTGCGAAGCAAAGGCCGTCCCGGCGCGACTGATTTCGCGCGCAACCGCGACTATCTTTTCAACTTCGACCCCGCACTCTTCAGCGGCGAATTCAGGAGTGTATTCCGCGTAGATTTCTTTTAGCGTATCAATGAAAGCCTCGAAGGTGCAGACTGAATTAGGGCGCTCCTCGCGCATGAACTCTTCCCAGTTCACCCATCGGCGGACGAACTCACGATTGAATGTCCCTTCGTTGAGCATCACACACGCTATCGCAAGCAGCAGCGCGGCCTCCGTGCCGGGATAAGGCGAAAGCCAGTAGTTAGCCATTGATGCGGTGTTGGATAATCGCGGATCGATCACGGCTATGCGTGCGCCAGACATTTTGCCTTCGATGATGCGTTGCGCGTGCGGGTTGAAGTAGTGGCCCGTTTCCAGGTGAGAGCTTAATAAGAGAATGAACTTCGCGTTGGCGTAATCGGGCGATGGGCGATCTGCGCCCTGCCACAAAGCGTAGCCGACCCTCGCGGATGACGAGCAGATGTTCGTGTGCGAGTTGTGGCCGTCAACGCCCCACGCTTGAAGCACGCGATCAATATAGCCGTCGTGACCGGGACGCCCCACGTGATACATCACTTCATCGCGCCGGTCTTCGATGAGCGCGTCACGAATTTTGGCGGCAAACGTGTTGAGCACTTCATCCCAGGTGGTGCGTTCCCATTGACCTTCGCCGCGCGGGCCGACTCGTTTGAGCGGGTAGAGTATCCGCTCAGGGTCATGGATTTGATTGATCGTTGCAGGCCCTTTAGCACAGTTGCGCCCGCGCGATGCCGGATGCAAAGGGTTGCCTTCGAGCTTGCGAATCTCGCCGCTCTCTTTGTCAACGTAAGCGAGCAGCCCGCACGCCGCTTCGCAATTGAAGCAGGTGGTCGGCACGAGCGAATAACGCCGCTCTACTTTCTTCGGCCAGCTTTTGGCATCGTATTCGACCCAATCATCCCATCGTTCATAAGGCGGATAGTTTGAGAGTTTTGGGGCCGCTGGTTTTGCATCTTCCTGCGCGTTCTTGTCCGATTGATTCATATTGTCGTCAATCTTTTTTCTAAACATGTATCGAACCTTTTCAAGGGTGAGCCTTCGGTTGGATTAAAGATGGGATTTCCGTTTCATTCAAATAGCGCTTAACGATAGCGCTGCTGTCAAAGAAGTAGATCGTCACCTATCGGCGCTCCTCGATAATGGTCTCCGATACCGGTTTGCCTTCGACCTCAACAGGCTTGTAGTTATTAAACGATTCTAAATCAACCTCACGAGGTTCTATGCTATTTAGAAAACCCGCGTTGAGCATCGCGCGCTTAAAGTCATCTTCGGTTGGTTGTGGTGATGCCAGTAACTCGTTCAGCGTCGCATGCAGTTTCTTTTTCTCATCGAGAGTCAACGCTTTAACTTCTTCGATTACTTTTTCGAGATTCGCGCTCGACACAATCAATCTCCTTTAAAGCGATTATTACTCCTGTTTACTCTCGAATACAACTAAAGCTAACTGAGCGGCACGGCCTGCCCTGCCTGCACCCAGATGTGTTCCCAAAGCCACAATCCGCCTATAGCCAGCAGCCCGGTAATAATCGCTATGATGGGGCTCTGCGCCGCGCCGCTTGAGAGCGCGATCAAAGGGACGATGACGCCCAGTATCATTGCTCCGCCCCAAAACATTTTACTGAAATAGCCTTTTGTGATGAGCCGCGCCGCGCGAACTTTCTCGACGTGTTCTTCGGGCATGAACAACTCGCCGCCCATCA
>DATEKX010000731.1:0-2822 GCA_035277165.1 Blastocatellia bacterium
TGCCCGGATCGCGTAGCGATTACAGAATTTCAATTTAGCAAGTTTTAAGTCAATCATTGCCTTCGGCAATCCGGGCAGGGACAAGCCCTGCCCCTACGTTTAACCTTCTCGTTCAACTATTGCTGGTTCGTGTTCAGGATCAATGGTTGTCATTTCTGCCATCAGCAGCCGCTCGCAATCGGCTGGCGAAGAAGGAATCTCGTCTCTTGCCTGTGCGGACTGCACCGCGTGCTCGACCGCTTCTGACGGAAGCCAGAACCCGGCAAACAATGCCAGCGCGGCAAATCCCATGCCGACCAGAAAGACACTGCGCAAAGCGCCGCCGAGCGCTGTCGCCATCGCCCCAAGCAATTCAGGCGGAAGGTTTGCCCGAGCAATTGGATCAATAAGCGCGCTTGAGTTGTGAACGATGCTGTTGACCTCCGCTTCCGACCGACCGCTTGTGCGCTGAATGTCTTCGAGGTGTGATGTCAGGCTGAAGGTCATCACAGCGCCCATCACCGCTACGCCAAGCGTTTGACCAATCGAGCGCGAGAATTGATTGAGCGATGTAGCGATGCCCAGACGACTGCGATCAACGGAGTTCTGCATCGTGATGAGCAGCGCGAACATAACGAGCCCCATGCCGGAACCCATCAATGCCATGTTCGCCAACAGCAACGCGCGAGGAGTCCCTTGACCGAAAGTCGAAAGTATTCCGAAGCTGATTACTAAAACGATCAGCCCCGAAAGAATCGTCATGCGATAACCTATTGCAAACATCAACCGCCCGCCTACGACTGCCAACACTACCCATCCCAACAGGAACGGAGTCAGCAACACGCCTGCCTCTGTCGCAGTGCCGCCGAGCGTGCCTTGAACGAAGAGCGGTATGAATGTGATGGCTCCGAACATCGCTGCGCCGATCATGAAAGCAGTGATTGATCCGACCGCTACGACTCGATTGCGGAAAAGCGAGAGCGGCACAATCGGCTCTTTCGCTCTTCGTTCAGCCCAGATGAACATCAATCCGAAGATCACCACGCCCACGATGACAATCGGCATCAGCGGACTTGTCCAGACAGCAGGCTCGCCGCTTTCGACCAGCGCGATCAGCAAAAGCGTGACTGCAATCGTCAGCGACGCTGCGCCTGCGTAATCAATGACGGGCCGTTCGGCTCGCTTAGGCTCTACGAGCGCAGCGCCGACTACAACTGCCGCCGCAAGCCCGAAAGGAATGTTGATATAGAAAACCCAGCGCCACGACCAGTGATCCGTGATGAATCCGCCCGCAAGCGGGCCTAGTATCGAAGCCAGTCCCCACACGCCGCTGAACAATCCCTGCATTCGCGCTCGCTCTTTCAGCGTGTAGATGTCGCCCGTGATTGTCATACTGAGCGGGATCAGTCCGCCCGCTCCGAATCCTTGAATCGCGCGAAAGACAATCAGTTGAGTTATTGTTTGCGATGCGCCGGAGAGCGCGGAACCTACGAGGAAGAAAACAACTGCCATGAGATAAAGCGGTCTTCGCCCGTAGAGATCAGACAAGCGTCCCCAAACAGGCACGGTCACTGTCGAAGTCAGAAGGTAAGCCGAAAAGACCCAGCTATAACGATCCAGCCCGCCGAGCGAGGCTATCACGGTCGGCATCGCGGTGCCGACAACCGTTGCTTCGAGCGCCGCAAGAAACATCCCCAGCAACACACCTGCCGTCACAGCCCAGCGGCGGTTGTGTGACAGCAGTACGTTGGGCGTGTCCAGCGGAGAGGTCACGATTTGTTTGGCTTCCGCTTTTCTGTAACTGTTCAATCTTCTCATGAATTCTCAATCACTCGTTCTAATCATTGAGTGTTAAAGGTTGATTATACGGCTTGGTATCCAGTTTTCCATGCGACGACTGAGTTGAAATCATTCCTCTAATTTTCATCGGGTCGGCGAATTTGAATGAGCTGTTGCTCTGGCTCTTCTGCCTCAAGCGAAATTGTGACTGTGGCTTCGCAAACAGGGCATCGAAGTCGGCGGGAGCGTCGCCCATGTTGAAAGCGCGCCGTGATGATCGCGCCGCATTCAGGGCATTCGGCATCCGCGTAGTCGTCCGTATCAAGCTCATCTTCGTTTATGTGCTTACGCTTTGGCATGAGACACCGCGACTTGCATCACTCGTTCTCGGTCGGATAGCCAAGCTCGTGCCATCGCTTCCATCCGCCGTCCATCGAGATGACATTTCCGTACCCCATCTTTTGAAGCACATCGGCAGCGAGCGCGCTGCGATAGCCGCCACCGCAGTAGAGTATTATCTCGGCATCATGATCGGGAATAGCTTTTTCAATATCTCGCTCGATGATGCCTTTGCCGAGGTGCATTGCTCCCTGCGCGTGGGCCGCCTGCCATTCGTTATCTTCGCGCACGTCAACTAAGTGAAACCTCTCGCCCGCTTCCTGTTTGCGTCGCACTTCTTCGGGCGTAGTCTCGCGCACGCGGCTCTTGGCGTCGTTTACAAGCTTCAAAAACCCTTCCGAATGTTCCATTGCTGTCTCCTTAGAGAAGTTATCGCCATAAGCAGTATTATAATCAGTTGAACGCAAACGCGCTTGCCGATGCCTGAGTTTTACGCAAATCAGGAGAGAGGGCAAAGATAATTTGTAGTCCGGCGATTCGGAATTGCAGATTATCACAATAAAATTAAGCGGTCGGATTGCCTGCAATCCGACCGCGAGTTAATGCACAACGACGCGTTGTCGAGTTAACGTTCCAGTAAGCGCAGCAGATGCTATTTCTCTTTCTTTGCAGCCTGCTTGCGATAAGGCCCGCTACTAAGAAACCTTACGGGTGCGCCTTTGATC
>DATEKX010000732.1:0-4403 GCA_035277165.1 Blastocatellia bacterium
AAACGAAATATGAAATGCGCTGATGCGCGCACCCCCAAACGACTAGCCTGGTCTCAGTCATCAAAACTCAAGCTTATAATTCAGCGCCCGGTGTTGCTGATTCTTTTACTGATTGCTGCGGAGCTTTCCGCATTCGCTCAATCAAAGCCCATCAAAGATTTGCAGCCGACACTGATACTGATTTCCATAGATGGGTTTCGTTACGATTACCTGAAGAAATATGCGCCGCCGAATCTAAATTACCTTGCGCGCAATGGCGTGCGCGCCAGATGGATGATCCCTTCTTTTCCCAGCAAAACTTTTCCCAATCACTACGCGATTGCGACAGGGCTATACCCTCAAAACAACGGCATCGTTGAGAACAACATTTATGACAAAGAACGCGACATCGTTTTTAAGATGCATGATCGCAAACAGGTGAGCGATGGTCGTTGGTGGCTGGGCGAGCCGATCTGGGTCACAGCGGAAAAGCAAGGACAAAAGGCCGGGACGCTATTCTTTCCCGGCACCGAGGCTGAGATAGCAGGAAAGCGCCCTACTTATTGGAAACCTTATGATGGAACAATGCCCAACAGCGCCCGTGTGGATACGGTTTTGTCGTGGCTTGATCTGCCAAAAGGCGAGCGGCCTACTTTTCTGACTCTGTATTTCAGCGACGTTGATGACGCAGGGCATAATTTCAGCCCTAATTCAGTTGAGACGAAAAACGCAGTGCTCACAGTTGACAGGCAGATTGGCAGGCTCATTGCCGGACTTAAGGCCCGCAGTGTTTTCAATAACGTTAATTTGATAATCGTCTCAGATCACGGCATGGCGGCTGTGAATTTCAATAACGCCATTATCGTAGATGAAATGTTCGACACGAATCTGGCTGACAAAATTTTATGGGTGAATGAAATAATCAGCATCTTTCCGAAAGCAGGAAAGGAAGATGAGATTTATGAAACGCTGAAAGCCAAACTGCCCAGGCAGGCAAAAGTTTATCGAAAGAATGAACTCCCCGCCCGCTTTCATTATTCCAACAGCCCTCGCATCGCCCCGCTGCTGGTCTTGCCCGAAGAGGGTTGGATTGTGACTAACCGCGAACATTATGAAAGGCTGAAAGCCGACGGCAAGATGAAACATTTAAGAGGCGAGCACGGCTATGACAATCGACTCGCGTCAATGCGCGCATTATTCATCGCTTACGGAGAAGCCATCAAAAAAGGCCGAGTCGTTGAGCCGTTTGAAAATGTGCAGGTCTATAACATAATGACGCAGATACTTGGATTAGAACCTGCTCCCAACGACGGGAATTCCGCCGCCGCCAAATCGGTTTTAGTTATTCGGCGCAAGCATACGGACAGAAATTGAGAGACAGACAGGTATGAAAGCTAAACATCATTTCTGGTCGTCGCTTGTGGCGGGAGGCGCTCTGTACTGGGTTACAGGATCGAGCGCTGCGCTTGCCGGTTCTATGCTTGGCGGGTTTCTGATTGACAGCGATCATGTCATAGACCAGTTGTGGTCAATCGTGAAGGGCGCGCCGCTGATGAAGGAGTCCGCTTCGAGTAAAGCCGGTGAAAACAATTCGCAAGGGTGGATCACGCGATACGTGCGGCGGCGAAAACTTGTGCGCCTGCCGCTGATATTTCACTCGTTCGAGTTACTTGCAGCGCTCATCATATTGACTCTATATTTTCGCACGCCTTTTTTAATTGGATTCACATCAGGCTACGCGCTGCATCTTTCGCTCGACTTGATCCGGCACCATAATGAGTTTCGCTCGCCATTTTTCTACCTGATCTTATATCGTTCGTTACATGGTTTCAGGCGAGACAGGCTGATCAAATCTGAATATTTGTAGATCACACATTCTGATTGTCATCGGCATAGGATTTCGCCTATAATCCCGCTCACCGTGGCACCTCGGCTCAACAAACGCGACCTGCCCTGGGTCGTCCTTATCGCAGCGTCGTTCATATTTGCCCTCGCCGTTTCATGGCAACGGTGGGGCAACCCGCTCGTAGACTGCGGACGCGAAATGAATCAACCGCTGCGCCTCGCAAATGGCGAGATGCTCTATTCCGAAGTGCGCCATATCTACGGGCCGCTTTCGCCTTACGTCAACGCCGCGCTTTATCGCCTATTCGGCCCGTCGCTGAATGTGTTGTACGCTGTCGGCATAGTTTCCGCGATCATCATAATCGCGCTCGTCTACTGGCTCTCGCGCCAGTTGATGAGTCGTATGGCTTCGACTGCCGCAACGTTGAGCGTGCTGTGGCTGTGCGCCTTCAAGCAGGCAGGCAATTACATACTGCCCTATTCATACGGCGCGTTGCATGGCTGCGCTCTGGGACTCATCACGCTCGTGCTGCTCATCAAAGCAGTAGAGAAAGCAGAAGGCAGTTACCAGCCGCCCGCCAAGCGAAATCCAACAGGCAAAAGCGATCAATCAAACCTTACAGCCTATTTGATATTGGCGGGTGTGGTTGCTGCGTTCACAGTGCTGGCAAAGACAGAGATGGGGTTGGCGGCTCTGGCAGCAGGAATCACAGCGGCGGCGCTTTTTGGCTATCCGAACATCCGCCGGGCCGCTGGTCTCGTTGCGATGTTTCTATTGCCCGTGGTTGTGATAGTAGCCGGAGTTTACAGCCTCATAGCCGCACAAGTCGGATGGCACACGCTTTCGGAAGAGAGCTTTCTTTTCCTGCGCAATCTTTCGCCGGAGCTTGTTTATTTCAATAAGCGCGTATCGGGATTTGATCAGCCCTGGCAGTCTTTCATTCAAATGATAGGCGCGACGCTTCGTGTGGCGTTGCTCGCAATCATCATAGCGACGATCAGTTTGCTATTGACTCGCGGCAAGAAAGAGCCGACCGGGCGACAAATCCCTGTTGCCGATTTCAGCGTATCCGATGCGGGCAAAATAAGTTCTCAACAACTATGGGTCTTGTTTGCCCTGTCGTTGCTCGCTTTCCTGTTGGTTCCTCTGGCAGGCAGCATCAACTGGGACAAAGGCCCTTATCTGGCAATGCCCGTGATGCTCGGCGTGTTGCTGGTCGCCTTGTTGATTCGCTATCAGAAGCAGATCACAAAAAACCGCTTTGCAAACAAAAAGACGCTCGTGTTGATAATCGTCGTAGTGTACGCGCTTGCGAGCCTTGCGCGAGTAATACTACGCGTGCGCAGCGGCGGAGCATATGCTTCTTACCTGCTGCCCGCTTCAGTCATCTTGTTCACGTATGGCTGGGCGCATCCGTTTGCGGATATGTTCCGCGATGGCCGCGCGCGGCGGCTTGCCTGCAACATAGCCATCGGCTTGATTCTGATAGACGCGATAGTGACGGGCGGATTGCTTTCGTATCGCTACCGCGCGAGAAACACTTATCCAATTAAGACCGAGCGCGGAACCATCATAGCCGTCCCCGACCTTGGAAAAGCTATTGACGAAGCAACTACGTTCATCAATAACGAAACAGCGGTGGGCGAGCCTGTAGCCGTAATGCCCGAAGGAACATCGCTCAACTTTTTCACCGCGCGCCCCAATCCGCTCAGAGAAGAAATAACAACACCCGGCTTTCTGGATCAAGAGGGAGAAGAGCGCGCGATTCGCCAACTGGGTGAATCGAACACGCGACTGATTTTCATCACGAATCGCAAAACATCCGAATTCGGGGCCGAGGTGTTTGGGCGCGACTACTGCCAGCGATTGATGCAATGGATTGACGAGAACTTTGAAGCGGTCGCTATCTTTGGCCCGGATCACAATCCCAATTTGCAAATAGGCGATCAGACATTCTTCATTCGCGCTTATCGCAAACGCGCGAGCGGATGATTTGAGGAAGAAATGATCAACGCAGAACGATGAATGATGAATCGAAGAGAGATTCATCATTCATCGTTCATACTTCATCATTTATTTCGGATAGCCCGCGGTTGCTTTCACTTCCGCGATCTGTTTGTCGTGTCGCATATTGTGCAGCGGGATGTAGATGAGCCAGTCGTAGGCGTTCAACGTATTGAAGACCGGGAAAGGATGATCGACCGTGTGCGCTTTCAAAGGCAGATCGGTCTTCTGCGCGAATGCAAGCGTCCTGGCCCGGATTTCTTTATATCGCTTGATGACCTCTTCGCGCGACAACTTGCCCGTTGGCCTGATCTCGTGAGGCGCTTGCGCTCTTCTATCACGGCTAGGCATTACCTTCTCTATGAATGCATCTTTGCCCGCAGTCTTGCTCTCCCAATCGGGATTGGGCTTTTGAGCAATCGCTCTTTCGACTATGGAAAAGAGAGCGACTTCAGTGAGCACAATATGCTCTGCCACTTCTCCGACCGACCACTTGAACGGCGATGGCCTGTACTTCCATTGCTCGTCGGTCAGGTTCTCCAGATAGTCGAGATACTCTTTCTGAGTGTCGAGC
>DATEKX010000733.1:0-13529 GCA_035277165.1 Blastocatellia bacterium
GCTCGCGTTTTTTTATCGAACAATTCCAGTCTTCATCGTTTTCATAGCCTGTAGCCTGATCGAAGCCCGCGCTTATCCCGTTCCTGAATATGCGGTGAAACAAAATAACACCTCGACTTTTTTCATCGACTTCAACGGCGATTCGAATGCTGACCGGGTAATCAATTATGGCGCTCCGTCTTTTATCGGCATGGCCGGAGATTTCGACGGGGATACGATTACCGATCTTGCAGTATACGATAATGGCTTCTGGTACATTGATTTCTTCAACGATGCGGTCGCCGATAAGCAGGTTCTTTTCGGAGGCCCGACAAGCACGGACACTCCCGTCGTCGCTGATTTCAACGCGGATGGAAAAGCAGACATCGCGGTTTATAGAAACGATGGTTTCTGGTACATAGATTACAACCTTGATGGCACGCCGAATCGGGTTGCTGCCTTTGGCGGACTCGTCGGTGATATACCAGTCGCGGCAGATTTCAACGGCGATGAGAGTATAGATCGCGCAATCTATCGTCAGGGCCATTGGTTCATTGACTTTGATTTTAATGGGACAGCCGATGCCTTCTATCTTTTTGGCGGAGGGGCTAACGATATTCCGCTTGCCGCAGATTTCAATTCGGACGGCGCAGCCGACCTTGTAATATATCGTGATGGCGTTTGGTACATAGACTTCAACCACGATTCAAACGTAGATTTAATACACCTCTATGGCGGGTCGGGTATGCGGCCACTGCTCGGATATTTCAACACAGCGAATTCTGTTTTTGTTCGCGCAGGCGCAACGGGCGCGCAGAACGGCGCGCAGAAAACGCCCTTTGCAACGATCAATGCGGCTCTGGCCTCGAATCCTCCGGCGGGCAGCATTATTCGCATAGCAGTCGGCACCTACAACCAGCGCATAATTCTTTCTCAGAAATCAAATCTGACGTTTCAAGGTTCGGTTCAAGGGACAGACCTGACAGGGACTACGATCAATCCGAGCGCGGGCGATGCCTTCACGTGCACTTTATGCACGAACATCACCTTGCGTGATTTGCACATCACAAGCAACGGCCCTGACGGCAGCACGCCCGGTCGAGGAGTTGTGAACATCGGTTCGTCAATGACGCTTGAACGCGTAGGCGCTATCGGCAGTCGCAATACTAACGCGATAGCCGCGCAGCAATCTCCCAGCAATCCGGCGACGATCAATATCATCCGTTCGTTTTTAAACAGCAGCCAGATCGGAAACGGCCTTCAACTGGAGACAGGAGCCACCGCCGTTATTTCGCGAAGCTCGGTCAGTAGTAACGGGACGAACCCGGCTGCCATGCCGCCGCCGCCAGCCGCTCCGGGCGGACGCGGCATCGTGCTGTTTAACAACGCGAGCGCTACTGTCTCTGACAGCAGGATAAATTCAAACTTCGATGGCGGTTTACTGGCGACGGCAACGGCCAGCGCCGTGCTGCAACGAAACACCTTTGCCTTGAACGGCACTAATGGCGCCTACTACGAACAACAGACCACGGGGACGATCACCGGAAACACTTTCTCTTCTAATGGAACCAGAGGGACTCGCGGCGCGGGAGGTTTCAACGGGGTCGAGATCGCGGGCCTCGGCGCTGCGATGACCATCTCTGGCAACACGTTTGAGAACAACACGCTCAACGGAATATATGTCGGTGACGGAACGGTCACGGTGACGGGGAATGTTTTCTTTAATAACTTTCTAGGGATGACTATAGATAATCCTTTGAACAGGCCCGTCAATGTCACCGTGAAGGGAAACACTTTTCAATTACCGGCTGGCGCGCCCTATTCGGAAGGTATCTTTATGGCGTCGAGCACGAACGCGAGTCTCACGATAACTATCGGCGGGGCGGCTGCGGCAGATAAGAATACCTTCCGCGATTACGGCTCGTTCCCGGCAATACATTGCAATATAAACACGATCAATGCTCAATGTGTTACTGGCGGAAATATTTTTATCAATAGTTCTTTTCCAGTTCAGAACTGCCCTTCTTGCTCTACGTAAGAAGCGGCGTGAACGCTCAGGCCGGATAACTTTCGCATCACCCTCAAATCTTTCTTGCGCTTCGCTGCAAGTTTGGTTAATGATACGCTCTTCGCTTTTTTGCATTCATAAGCCGAAATGAAAGGAATAGTAATGATGAAGACTGGCCTTGCGCGAAACTTGATTATCGCTGCATTAGCTTTAACCGTTTTGCTCGCAGCTTGCACTAAACCTGAGCAATCGCCTTCCAACCAGAACTCCGCTCAACCTGGCGGCACCAGCACCAAGCCTTCTACGACAATCGGAGTCTACAGGCCGAGCAATTCCACTTTTTATCTACACACCAGCAACATGCCGGGCAATCCCGAAATCGCAATGACGTTCGGCCCGCAAGCAGGCATACCCGTAGCCGGAGACTGGGACGGCGATGGAAATACTACCGTAGGCATCTATAAACCAAGCGAGGCTACGTTTTATTTGCGCAATGGTAACTCTCCCGGCAATGCCGATGTAACGGTAGCATTCGGGGCGAAAGGCTCTGTTCCCCTCGTCGGAGACTGGGATGGCAACGGCAGCACGACTGTAGGCGTGTACAACTCTAACGAATCCACATTCTACTTGCGCAACAGCAATGCGTCTGGCAGCGCTGACGTCACCATCGTTTATGGGGTAAAAGGAGACGTTCCGCTGGCCGGAGACTGGGACGGCAACGGCAGCGTGACCATAGGAGTTTACAGGCCCGCTGATTCTACTTTCTATCTGCGCAACGCTAACGCATCAGGCAATGCCGATTACTATGTGCAATTCGGAGCATCGAATGACATCCCTATTGTCGGTCATTGGGAAAAGCAGTAACGTCCGTCTACACCGAAGAACCTTATGAGATTGAGTAGAGAATTTGTCGCTGACACGTTTATAAGAGGGCAGGGAATAGAGATTGGAGCATTGCATATGCCCTTGAGCGTGCCGCGCTCCGCGAAAGTTAAATATGTTGACAGGTTTTCCGTAGCTGATCTCAGGCGACACTATCCTGAGTTGAATGATAAAAAGCTTGTCAATGTTGACATCATTGCAGACGGAGAAAAGCTGGAAACTGTCGCTGATGCGACGCAGGATTTCGTCATTGCAAATCACTTTATCGAGCATTGCCAGGACCCGCTCGGCGCACTGATGAACATGTTCAGAGTGCTGAAACCGGGAGGCGTGCTGTACCTGGCAATTCCTGATAAGCGCAACTCGTTTGACGTAGATCGCCCGGTGACTCCGCTCGATCACCTCATCAGGGATTATGAGGAAGGCCCTGCGTGGTCAAAACGTCAGCATTTTGAAGAATGGACGCGGCTGGTTAATAAGGTCGAGGATGATGAAGAGGCGGAAAAACAGATAGCTCTGAACCTCAGCATAGATTACAGCATTCATTATCATGTTTGGACTCAGGCCGATATGCTCGAACTCGTCGTTGCTCTGAGGAAGATGACAAGCTTTGAAATAGAGCTGTGCCTGAAGCATGAAACAGAGGTCATTTTTATCTTGAGAAAAAACGATCAATGACGAATCAGTCCAGATTGAACTCGCGCTGCCAGTCCCGGTCATCCACAAATTTCGGCTGCTTATCTTTTTCGAGCACGAATGTCTCAAGCACAAGCGCATCCATCTCTGTTCTCATAAAGCACCGATAGCTGTCTTCGGGTGAGCATACAATGGGCTCGCCTCGAACATTGAAACTGGTGTTTACGATCACGGGACACCCGGTCTTTTTGCGAAAAGCTTCGATGATCTCCCAATAGAGCGGATTGGTTTCGTGTCTTACGGTTTGTATGCGCGCCGAATAATCTACGTGCGTGACCGCCGGTATCTCTGAGCGGGCGACGTTCAATTTTTCTATGCCCCAGAGCCGTTGTTCGTCCGTCGTCATCTCTCGCCGTTTGCGATTTGCAACATCGGCCACTATCAGCATATAGGGGCTGTCGGCATTCATATCGAACCATTCGCCGACGTGTTCGCGGTTTATGCTCGGCGCAAAGGGGCGGAAGCTCTCGCGGTATTTTATTTTGAGATTCATAACCGACTGCATTCGAGGCGACCGCGCATCGCCTATGATGCTGCGAGCGCCAAGCGCGCGAGGGCCGAACTCCATACGCCCTTGATGAAGACCGACTACTTTTTCGCTCGCAAGCAACTCTGCCACTGCTTCGGGCAGTTCTTCTCTTCGATATTTTTTATAAGGAATATTCCTGCTCTTTAAGAACGCTTCGATTTCCTCTTCGGTATTTCTTGGGCCGAGATATGATCCCTTCATTCCATCGCTATAAGGCGGGATGTCCAGGCTGTCACGCGAAGGCCGCCATGTTCCTTGCTCTTCGGGGCTGATGCGTTGATTGCCGAGATAGCGATGCCATAGGGCCAGAGCGATTCCGACTGCTCCGCCTGCATCGCCTGCCGCCGGTTGAATCCACATGTCTTCAAACGGGCTTTCGCGCAGGATTCTTCCGTTGCCAACACAGTTGAGCGCGACTCCGCCCGCCAGGCACAGGCGTTTCATGCCCGTTTCTTTGTGAGCATAGCGTGTCATGTTCAACATCACTTCTTCGGTGACAACTTGAATGCTGCGAGCAAGGTCCATGTGCTTCTGCGTCAATTTGGATTCGGGCTTGCGCGGCGGCTCGCCGAACAGTTTTGCAAATGCGCGGTTGGTCATCCGCAAACCGTGAGCATAGCCGAAGTATTCATGATTCATCCGCAGGCTGCCATCGTCGCGCACCTCTACAAGTTTCTCTTTGATTAACGAAACATATTTCGCCTCACCGTATGGCGCGAGCCCCATCACTTTATACTCGCCGCTGTTGACCCTGAATCCTGTGTAGTAAGTGAATGCGCTGTAGAGAAGCCCGAGACTGTCTGGAAAGCGAAGCTCTTTGAGCATCGTGATCTCGTTTCCCCGACCTATGCCAATCGAGCTTGTCGCCCACTCGCCGACCCCGTCCATTGTCAGTATGGCTGCTTCGGCAAACGGCGATGGGTAGAACGCGCTAGCTGCGTGGCTTTCGTGATGATCTCCGAAAAGAACGCTCCACGAAAAGTCTTTCGCGCGCTTCTTTGCCGATTTGTAATCTTCAGCCCCGCTCGCTTTTGCCATCTCGATGCGGATCACATCCGGCATCCAGAGCTTTTCCTTCATCCAGAGCGGCATTGCTTTCAGGAAAGACGGAAAGCCTGCGGGCGCGTAATCGAGATAGGTTTCAAGCAGGCGCTCGAATTTGAGGAGCGGCTTGTCGTAAAAGCCGACGTGATCGAGTTGATCAACTGTCAGCCCTGCTTCTGCCAGACAGTACCTTGCAGCGTTTGTGGGAAAGCGATAATCGTGTTTGATGCGAGTAAAGCGTTCTTCCTGAGCAGCCGCGATTATTTCACCATCTGCAACCAGGCACGCCGCCGAGTCGTGATAGAATGCCGATATACCTAGTATGCTCGTCACGTCAGCCTAAAACAGTGAGTAAATGAATGGAGCAAGCGCAGAGCTTTGTGTCGCAACCAGCAATGCCCCTATTAAAACCATAACGATAATCACCGGCAGAAGCCAGTATTTTTTATTGCGTTTCATCAATTGCCATAGTTGAAATAGAACCTGTGCTTTTGACATTTGAAAATGCCTCCCTAATACATCTTTTCGTAGTGTCGAGGGTCTGCCTGCCTGTAAGACTTCCAATATGAATCGCTTTTGTTCGCGCGCCTGTTCAACGGGTCGCCGCCAACCAGTTTTCTGATAAGCCCAATCGGTGTGACCAGCAGGAAAAATACTATCGCCAAAATCACCCGCGTCATGACGAATGAGAGCACTTCGGCCAACCCCATCCACAGGCGATTAGGCCAGACAAGCGCCTTTGGCCATATCAATCCCAAAAGCACAAGCGTTGCGCCAAGGGCTAAAACATAAGGCGCAACGAGTTGAAACTTTCCTCGAAAGAGCCACCATGCGCTCAGCGCAACAAAGACTCCCCCGACGACCAGACCGAAGTTGCGTTCAATTGCATAAGAACGCTTTTTAATGTCAGAACGCAAGGCTATAGCTTCACCTCTATAGTCGAAATTTAATCAAGAATGCTTTTGGATTCTTGCCGGATTTCTCGATTCGAAAGCCAGAATTAATATACTCAATCCCTCGAAAATGAACAAGGCATCACATTGTTACAAATTAATAGCGATGTCAGATTCACCGCATAGACGCGGAGAATGCAGAGGGGGCGCAGAGAGGATAGAGAGTTTTTCTCTGCGTAATCTCTGCGGTGAATTATTCAGGCTTGCACTCTAATTGCTTCGATGTGCCGGTCAGGTAGATGTTTCCGGCGACTTTCAGGCGAATCAAATGCGGCTTGCCGTCTTTGAGTTGTGCAGGGACAGGGTAGTCAATGGCATGCGCGCCGTTGCCTTTGCGCGCGTCGAGCAAATCTTTTCGGAACTGGTTTGCCGTCACCGTGGCGAGAAGCTGGTCGCCGTCATAAATTTCAATCGCGACCGCATCGTTCGGGCGCAACGTGTCCCAGGCCCATCCTTTGATCGAGTGGCAATCCGTCGCTTCGTGGAATCCTTCACAAGATGAGGGCTCTGAATTTGTTGCGCTTTGATCTGTTGCGCTCGTCGTGGGCTGGCCGCTGAATAAGTTTTTTTGTATCAACTCAGCCGCCAGTTTGTTGCCTGCGATGTTCCAATGTGTGTCTTGAATTTTGTAAAGAGCAGTCTGGTTCGACTGGCGAGCGAAATCATCCAGCAGGTCTACGAACTTTATCTCTTTTTCTTTCAGCCTCGCGGCAATCAGTTTATTCGGCAGCGCAAAGTCGAACTCGTCCGGGTTGGCATTGAAAGCTTTGATCTGCATCACTCTGGCTTGAAGCGTTTTGTTGATCTGCACTTCGTCAGGAATCAACACGACTGCAAAATTTATATTGCGCTCGGCGCATCGCTGCTTGATCTTTTCCAGGTAGCTCATAGCCTCAGCGAAATCGCTTTCAAATGATTCGTTTTGCTTTCTGTAAATTTCGCTTCTCTCGTTCTCTATGCCTACAAACCTCGCCTCGGTAAAAGTCGGCTCGCTGTCGTTATACGTATCGCTTGGCACAACAAGCCGTTCGCTGCCGACCGTGATGAAGTAATGTATGAATGCCGCCAGGTAAGAGTACGAGTAGAGACCGCTCTCTTCTGTTTCTCGAAGAAAATCATTGCCGATGAAAAATGATAAGAGCACCATATCGGGTTGCAGTTTCAACCCTTCGTCATTGAGCAGAGCGAGGTAATCTTTCGGGCCGATGCCCGGTATGCCCATGTTGAGTAACTCGGTTTTCCGACTGTTCTTATTCAGGTTTTCTTCCAGCAGCGTCAAGTAGTTGTTTTCATAAGGCACAACGCCGAAAGCAAAAGAATCACCGAGTCCCAATATGCGGTACGTGCCTTCCTGCTTTTTATCGTCGAACTCGACATCTTTGAACCCTTTGGAATTCAAGTGAAAGTTGAAAATCTTGTCATGCGGATGTCCGCGAAAACGCATATACGAGTTGTTGTGAAATATGGGCGAAGGATGGATGTAATTAAAAACTCTGAAAACGATCTCTGACATGGCAACGGTGATGAACAGTATGACTAGGGTCTGGCGCAGTATTCTCAAAACTCTTTTCAATATTCAGCCTTCGTTTCTCTATTTGGTTGCGGCGACGGATTGATTGAATCGCGCGTCTTTGCTCAGGGCCTCTGTAATTGTGCGGGCAACGTACTTGCCAAAGACGGTGTTGCCTTCTTCATTATAGTGGCAGCAATTATCTGAATAAACCGGCTCGCTCACGTCATCGAAAACATGGATGGCATTGAAAGCGTTCAATCCGGCTTGCCGCAACTTGCCAAACTCTTCGAGCAGCAGCGGGTAACCCTTCACGGCTCCGGGCTTAAACGCGCTGGTTTCAGAGAAGGCGATGGCTTTCTCTTTTTCGCTAAAGACTCTTCGCGATTCTGCGTACTGATTCGGCTGGATGAATTGAAAGTACGGAATGTTTCGCTGATCAAGCAACTGCTTCATCAGCAGCGACGAAGCGGACCAGCGTTCGGCCATCTGCTTGAGGGCTTCATCTGCGCTTATAGTCGGCCCTGCTGGCAACTGCATAAATGACTGCCCCGAAGGCCCCTTGGCAATTCGCAACTGATCCAGCTTCACAAGGTTCTCCCTGTAGCTGCGAATGAGATAGCGCGACCGCAGCCACGACAGCTCATATCCTGTAGCCGTGCGGGACGATGCGAGTGAGCTGACTGAGTTCGCAAGATTCTCTTTCTCTCTCAGTATCTCCAGAGTAAGTTCGAGTTCGTCCTTTGAGAGGTTGCCCGTTGCCAGATTGACCATCGGCAAAAGTATGAAGTCACTTGGCATCGAGCTTTCAAGGCCGTGCTGGTAGTTCATATAAGCAAGCGACACTTCATTGAATCCGTCTATATTGATGGCTAAATCAATATCCTGCCCGATGGAGAGAAAATAACTTAACACAAGCAATTGCTGCGGCTGTTTGTAGCCGCCTACTGCAAACGGCAGAACAATGATCTCCTTGTTTGCCAAGGCCGGTAATTGATTCAGCGCAGCCGCAAGTATATGCCTGTCGATTTCAAAGAAAGAATAGTTTGCCGCGACTGAACCACCAAAGATGCCGACAATGAATTGATTCGGATTCTGCCTCTTAAACGGATACCTGTAAATTGATGAGAACCCATAATTATTTGCCGCGTGGCCCGACTGCAAATAGGGCAAAGGATGCTCGATTCCGACTTTGTCAATGAATCCGAAGTAAGGATGAAGTTGCTGCACGATGGTCGCCTGCCCGTTGCCTTGATTCTGTGTTGATTCTGGAATTGTCAGATCCGGGTCTATGCTGCGGGTTGAGTGCGCATAAAAGAAAGCTTTGTTTTGGAAGTAGTATGCGGTGATTGAAACCACTTCGATTAACACCGCAAGAATCGCTAAGTTGATTGCTATTACTTTGACCGATTTTCCCAGTTTGTTCATTTGGGCGAAAGAAAAGAATGAAGTGTTTGCCAATTAAAGGGTAATAATGAAATGCCGATAACTTAAAAGTCAAGGACGATTGCCGGAGCCGCTGCCTCGCGGCACTTTCGCGCCAATTCATACTGCCTGCTCTTGAATGATTGATACCATTCGGCGAGCAACACCAGCGCAAAAAGCAATCGCTCGCGACGCACACCTTCTGCCAAATCCTGCTCGATCAGTCGCGTCAGCTCTGCTATGTCGAGTCCCGGTATCGCGCGCTCAAGAAAATAACCGCGCACTGATGCTTGAGTCTCGAACCACTGCGCCAGCCACCGGCTCATCGGAAGCACGAATCCTTGTTTGGGCCGCTCAAGTATTTCACGCGGCAACCACCGATTTGCGATGCGGCGCAAAGCCACCTTGCTTGCCGCGCCGTTCATCTTTTGCGATTGAGGGAGCGCAAGACCGGCCTCGACTACGCGCGGCGCGAGATACGGAGCGCGCCCTTCGAGGCTGTGCGCCATTGACATTCTATCGAACTTTACGAGCAAATCGTCGGGCAGCCACGTTGCCACATCTGTCGCCGCTGCGCGCTGCAGACTGTCAGTCGTTTTCTTCAGCCAATCAAACAAATTCGCTTCCCATTCGCTCATCTCCGCGCTGCCTGCTCCGGTCAGACGCTTGCGGCCTGTCGCGTCGGTCAACAGCGGGAACCCTGATGGCGTCACAGGCTCCGCGTTACAAATCAATCTCTCAAAACCGTTGCCTGCGCTCGGTCGTCCCAGTTGCGCTTTGATTCTGTCGCGCAAGCTCCTTTCTCTTACGTGAGCTTGATAATAACCGTAGCCCGCAAAAATCTCGTCCGCACCTTCGCCTGCCAGCGCAACCGTCACATGCTGTCGCGCTTCCCTGCACAGCCAGTACAAAGGCAGTTGAGCTTGATCTCCAACGGGTTCATCAAGCGCCGATGCGACGAGGGGAAGCAATGAGCGAAACGATTCTTCATCGAACAGGAAATGATGATGAGTGCTGCCGACAGCTTTAGCTACGATCTCAGCATAACGGCTTTCGTCGTGACTTTCGGAAGAGAAGCCCATCGAAAACGTCGAGATGCGCGGCTGTTTTTTGGCCGCAATCGCCGCGATTACCGAACTGTCCAGCCCGCCTGAAAGAAAGACTCCAACGGGAACATCCGAGACCAGACGCGAAGCGACCGCATCTTCGATCATCGCTGCCAGATCGTTGTCGGAGATTTTTTTCTCGCTGCCAAGCTGAACAGAGTAGTAAAGATGGCGGCGGGGAAGCGGCTCGTCAATCGGTATCACGAGGCGTTCACCCGGCAGCGCTCGCTTGATTGTTTTGAAGATTGTCGCATCGCCGGGAACGTAATGCAGGGCGAGATAGCGGTCTAAAGATTCGCCGTCAATCTCGTCGCTCGCCCAGGGCAATGACGCGAGCGTGAGCAGGTTGGATGAATACGCAAATCGCCCTTTCGAGTGTGTATAGAATAGAGGCTTCTCTCCAAAGCGATCACGCGCGAGATGAAGCTCGCGGCTCGCGCGATCAAGTATCGCGAGGGCATACATCCCGTCGAGCCGCTTCAACAAACCTTCGATTCCCCATTCTGCAAATCCGTGAGCCAGCACTTCTGTATCGCTATGGCTCGTGAACGCGCAGCCGTGCTTTTCCAGTTGCCCGCGCAACTCGCGATAATTGTAAATCTCGCCATTCTGAAAAACGACGACCTGACCTTCGCGGCTGAAGAAAGGTTGAGCGCCGCCTTCAACGTCGATGACCGAGAGCCGTCGCATCGCCATCCCGACCGCGCCATCGAGGTAATGCCCTTCGCCGTCGGGGCCGCGCTCTATCATCACGTCGCGCATGAGGGCGAGCAGTTGCGGCGGCACGTGACCGGAAACTGTATCAATTAATCCGACGATGCCGCACATTATCGCGACCTCCCGCTCAACCACGCTTCACGAAAGATTTTGCCATAAGCGCCGACCATCGCTTCAAAGTCCGTGAGCGTTTCGAGCACTTCACGGCTGTTAGCGGCAAACTTCTGTCTCAGGCGCGGGTCTTTCACCAGCCTGTCTATACGGTCGGCCAACGCCGCTCCGTCGCCGGGCGGATAAAACAGCGCGTTGATGTTTTCGCGCACCTGCTCTGCGATTCCGTAAACGGGCGTGGTGACGATGGGCAATCCTGCCATCATCGCTTCCAGAATCACGCGCGGAAAACTTTCAACCCGCGACGTACAGGCAAAAAGATCAGCGGCGGAATAATACAAAGCTGTGTCTGATGTTTCAGGAACGATTATGACTCTCGATCTTTTCGAGTCAGGCAAACCTTGAACGGCTGATTTCAAACGCTCGCTGTACGCGCCTGGCCGGTCGCCTACGATGAAGCATTTTGTTTTGCTTGCCGATTGCTCATCCATTTGCGCGAAGGCTTCGACCAGATCAATCTGCCCCTTGCGGTCGCACACAGTTCCTATGATCAGAACCGCTATTTCATCCTGCGAAACGCCAAGTTCACTGCGCGCTTCGGCGCGAGGGCGGCGCGCAAGCGCGTCGGCGAATCGTTCACGATCAAGTCCGTTGTGAACCGTGACGAAGTTGTGATGAGCGTTCAAAGGCAAGCAACCTTCTCTTGTCGCATTAGAGACAAAAATCACTTTGTAAGGATAGTTGAAACACTGCAACGCGCGCGCAGAGATTTCCGGCCCCAGGTAATCGAAATAAGTCTGCCAGTCTTCGCTTTCACGAGGGTTCCAGATTGACGGAAGCTCTGAGCGTTTCGCGGCGTCAATTGCATAAAAGGTCTGACGCGTGTTGCCGTAAACAAGCTCGACTCCCCAATCAGTGATTTGCCGAGCGAACCTTTCAATCGCCCTGGTATAAGCAGCTAAGTCAAAGACGCCCGCAAGCGGATGCTCGAATACTTCGACTCGAATTCCGCGCGCTTCATACGCTTCACGCAACGGCCCTTCGTGAGGGCAGTATACAATCGGCTCGATCACGCCCAGTTCTTTTAGCCGAGCGGTCATTTCGAACTGGCTTTGCGGCGCGCCTTCCCAGTTGAGATTGAACGCGCACATCAGCGCGCGAACGGGAGGTAGCGTTTCAGGCGCGACTGTTCCGGCTTCGATGGCAAAGCGCTCGTGCTCAAGCGAAAGGTTGGGATTATAGAACGGGTCGTTTCGGTTGCCATACTGTTTTCGGAAAGCGGCTGGCTCTGCAGGATTGTCTGCGAATCCTCGTGAATAACCTTCGTGGTGAATCAACTCTGCCGTCGGGCAATAAACGATGCGATGGCCCAGCGCCTCAATCCTGTAACAGTAATCCACATCGTTGTATGCGACAGCAAATTTCTGCTCGTCGAAACCTCCCGCGCTCAAAAACAGGTCTCTGCGTGTGAGCATACAAGCAGCCGTCACGGCAGAGTAATTGCGCGTAACTATCGCGTGACTCAGATAGCCGTGATTCCAACCGGGCAGCAGTTTGAATGCAGGGCCAACCATGCCGTTGTAAAGGCCGTGAACTATGCCTGCGTGTTGAATCCTTCCGTCAGGAAACAACAGCCGCGCTCCGACAGCGCCGACGCCTTGCAAGCCGAGGTAGCCGACCATCTGGCTCAACCAATCGGGCGTTACAACCTCTGTATCGTTGTTGAGGAAGAGCACATAATCGGCAGTTGTTTCTTTGACCGCTTCGTTGTTGATCCGAGCGAAGCTGAACTTCCCGTCAGGGTTAGCTATGCGCAAAACTTTATGTCGAGTCTTTCTCAAATACTCAAGCGTCTCTCGGTCATCGCTTTCGTTGTCTATGATTATGACTTCGTAGTTTTTATAACTTGTCTTCTCAAGCGATTCGACGCAGGCGCGGAGCACTGCCCGGTTGTTTTTAGTCGGGATGATGATTGCAACGCGCGGCCCATCATCAGGGAACTTATGCGAAAAGACGCCGCAGTTTGCTTTTACGGCCCAATCTGATTGATAAGCTTTTGCCTGAACGCTTCGACGATCAAACGCATCCTGCACGGCTTTCATCCCTGCGTTGAAACTGTCGGGTTTCGCGCTGCCGGACAGGGCAGTCGAACCAGGCAGGACGCGCCAATGATATAGCACCTTCGGAATGTGCCCGATCCGAGCGGCGAGTTCAGTCGCCCTGAGCGCGAGGTCGTAATCCTGCGAGCCTTCATAACCCTCGCGCAGTTTGCCTGCCTCGAAGTAGAGGCTTCTTTTCAATACGAACAAATGACTGAAGTACATGTAAGAGAGCAAAAGCTCAGGCGACCAGTCGGGCTTGAACTGCGGGGCAAATCGCTGCCCCTGCGCGTTTATTTTGTCGTCGTCCGAATAGAGCAAGTCTGTTTCCGTGTGCTCTGACAAATAGAGCGCGACTTCGCCGAGCGCGTCCGGTGTGATCTCGTCATCTTGATCCATCAAGACTATGAAATCGCCGCGCGCAAGCTCGGCTGCGCTGTTAGTCGCGCGGCTTATGTGGCCGTTCTCTT
>DATEKX010000734.1:0-5639 GCA_035277165.1 Blastocatellia bacterium
CAGAGATAAAGATTTTACAAAATCTTTATCTCTGTATTGGGAAGTCAAATTATCGAATCACAAATGGCCTAAGGCCGCTTTTTCGGTTGCGGTTGCTCAGGCGGTTTAACTGGAGTAGGCGCTGGTTTGTTCTTATCCGCGTTTTTCTCATCATCTTCGGTTGCCGCTTCGCCCTCGTCGGTAATTCTGATTCGACCTGAGAACTTCCTGTAATTCGTATAGCGGATATTGAAACGCGCGTGAATGCTGCCGTTCTTGAATTCCAACACATCATCCGCGAAAACATATGTCGGAAACCAGTACCGCCCGTCAATGTTTTCGCGATAGCTTTCAAATTTCGGGAATTTCTGATCGCCGACTTCAGGCACGGACTGGCCCGCCACCTTCACAATTTGCAGGTCTTGATCGTCAACCCAGATGCGCCCTTGCAGATAGCGCTCTCCTTTACGAATCTCTTTCGGCTTTACCTCGAAGACGTAAGTATCCAACTCGTCTATCTTCTCTTTGCCCACGTATGTCAGTTGGTACTTGGGCAAATCTTCCGTGCCCAGCGCGAACGGCTGCACACCGGCCAAGTCTTGCATGTCCTCTTGCGATACTGAAATTTTCGCCGTCGAAGGAGGGAAGAAAGTGATCTTCTCTATTCTATTGCCCAGATCATCATAGACTATGTCCGATATGCGGTGAAAACGACCCGTCACCGAATTGGATTCTCCGAGAGTAATAATGTCTACGTCTTGAGTGAAAGTATAATTGTTTCTGGCCGCCTTGTTTGTGCTTTCGGCGGCGGCGAATCGGCGGATTATTTCATCAACGTCAGGTTGTACGGCTGACTTTGTTTGTTGAGCGAAAGCGGGCGCGCACGCAAGCGCCAGCGTGAAAGCTATTAACACTACCTTAAATCTCATTGCACATCTCCTGTTCAAGCACTTAATCAATTTTACGTCGAGCCGATGGACTCTACAAGTTTGCGCGGGCATAAAGTGAAGGGTTGGATGACTGGCGCGCGAATTATGTTGTTAGCCGACCGGAGCTAAATTCATTACGCGGGCAGGTATTTTGACATCAGTACAATTAATGCGTTGAAGTCTACAGGCTTGGTCGCATAGTCTGTGCATCCGGCGTCCATAGCCTTGGTTTGAAAATCAACCAGATCGTGTGCGGTCAATGCTATGATGGGCACGCTCTTCATCGCTTCATGCTGTCTTATCTGTCTGGTCGCGCTCAGGCCGTCAATGATTGGCAATGATAAATCCATCAGGATCAGATCAGGCTTGTCGGCGAGCGCAAGCTCGATTGCCTGAGCGCCGTCGCCCGCCTCTATAACTTCGTATCCTTCGATTTCTAATAACTTCGACAGTGAAAACCGGCTGTCCTCAAAGTCATCTACTATCAATACGCGCTTGGCAGAGTTCATCATTGATTTTCCTGTTTGCACTAAGCGCCTCAACTGCATTCTATCACATTCGATATGGAAACCAACTCTCACAGCCATCCCTTTATCGTAAAGACGATGACTTTATGGCGTATGCATTTAAGTCGCGAGTAAAAGCAAAAGCGTCTCGTTTTATTTCAACAGAATTGCAATAATACTTGATTGCTAAGCAATTTGACACTTTGAGATGGCACAAGGGTTGCCCTTAGCCAATTATGAGAAGCAATTGGAAGCTAATTCGCCCAGAGCTTCATAACATTACCGCGGCCCAAAACAATCTGGATATGGACTCGGTACGTTAGCAGGGGGCAGATTGGAAGCAGGATTATCGTTCTTATTCAAATATGTGAGTTGACTGATGAATTGCCCTCCCCGGATTCATCGTCGAAACTTTGAGAAACAATTTGCAGAACGGCAAGCGTCAACCGGGGAAGGAAGTTATGAGTGCAAATATTATGGGTGATGGGCCTCGCGTGGATGGTGCGACACTGGTGATATGCGATGCGGCTGGCAGAGTTCAAGCTGTTACTTCGAGCGCGTCGCGCGATGTGATCTCTTGTTCGCCCGTCAAGCATAAACACTTCGCAGAGGTTTTCGGGCAAGACTCGGAAATAACCCGGTGGTTGACTTACCATATGAACGAAGCGCGCAGGCAAGGAGATTACTACAACGAATCGCAATTGGAGAATGGTAATAGCCCATTAGTTATCAAGCTTGAAAGTTTGAAGTGCGATGAAGAGTTTTACGGGTTTGCGCTCACAGTCTCGCCTCTAGTTGCGCGTAACAACGGCAGTAACCACGAAGAAGGCGACGCGGTCGTTTATCGAAAGCAGTGGCACGAGATCAAAAATCATATCGGCGCGCTGAAGCTCTATGCAACATTTCTCACCAAAAAATTGCCCGAAGGCGATGAACGACAAGCCGTCGAGAAAATGTTGAGTGGCATCAACACTCTTATTGAATATTTAGCTAGAATCCGCAGAGGAGAAGCTCAGTGAAAAGACGAGGCAATATACTTGTTATTGACGACGAAGAACCGATACTGGATGCGCTCAGATTAAACCTTGCGCACGCGGGATTCACCATATCAACAGCCAAGAACGGCGAAGAAGGATTGGCGCTGTTCGATAACGGAGATTTCGATCTGGTGCTTTGCGATCTCCAACTTCCCGATATGCCCGGCACCGAAGTGCTCAAAAAACTGAAAGAGAAACGGGCATCGGTTGAGGTTATTATCATCAGCGGGTACGGCTCCGTTTCCAACGCTGTCGAAGCGACAAAAGCCGGAGCCTTTCATTTCGTCGAAAAGCCGTTTGAGTTCGACGCGCTGCAATTGCTGATCGAGCGCGCGTTGGAACGCAAGACTCTGATCGAAGAGAGCGACACGTTGCGTCGCACGCTTCAGCAGCGAACGACTTATAGCGACATAGTCGGTCGCTCGAAGCAGATGCAGAACATATTCGAGATGATCGAAGCCGTAGCCAAAAGCGATGCGAACATCTTGATCGTTGGTGAATCCGGCACAGGCAAAGAGCTGATCGCAAACGCGATTCACTATAACTCGCACAGAGCGAAAGGGCCGTTTGTGAAAGTCAACTGCGCTGCGCTGCCTAAAGAATTGATCGAATCGGAATTGTTCGGTCACACAAAAGGCGCGTTCACGGGCGCGGCTCGCGATAAAGAAGGACTGATTGCGCGAGCCAACGGCGGCTCACTGTTGCTGGACGAGATTGCAGAGATGCCGCTTGAGCTTCAGCCAAAACTTTTGCGCGCGCTTCAAGAGCGAGTATTTTACAGGCTCGGCAGCGAAAGGCCGGTCGAGGTGGATTTCCGGCTTATTTGTTCAACAAATCGAAACCCGCCCGAAGCCGTGCGAAGCGGACTGCTGCGCGAAGACCTCTATTATCGCATCTCGACGATCACGATAGAGGTTCCGCCGTTGCGCGACCGCGCCGAAGATATTCAATTGCTGGCCGATCATTTTCTCAAGTCGTTCGCTGAAAAGTATAACAAGCGCGTGCAGGCTTTTTCTCAGGGGGCCACTTCAACGATGTACAACTATCACTGGCCGGGTAATGTGCGCGAGCTTGAGTCTGCGCTCGAACGCGCTATCCTGCTCTCGAAAGGCGAGAACATCGAAGCGAGCGATCTGCCTTTCACGGCTACAGAAGCGCCTCAACCGAGCAGCGGCGGCAGCACCACTGAATTTTATGTTCCGCCTGAGATGAAGCTTGAAGACATCGAGCGCGAAGTCATCTACCAGACGCTCAAGCGCACGAAGGGTAACAAGCAGGCAGCCGCTACGGCTCTGGGGATATACAGGCCCAGACTCTATAGCAAAATCAGGAAGTACAATTTGACGGAGTTCATGTGAAAGGAATGATATGAGTACCTGTCTTCGTTGTGGCGGCGAAGTTTCAGCTTCCGATATTCAATGCGCGAAGTGCGGCGAAGCTTTGCGAAAACAGACGCGCGAGCTTGTAGGCAAGAGCCTTGCAGACAAGTACCTGATAGAAGAGCATCTTGGCTCTGGCGGGATGTGCGATGTGTATCGCGCGATTCACTCAGGGATGGGCAAACAGGTTGCAATAAAAGTGCTCAAGCCTGCTTTGGCAGCCGATTCGACAATCGCTCAGAGATTCGAGCAGGAAGCGCGCGCCGCCAGCCTCATACATCATCCCCACGCCATCAATGTGATGGATTACGGAATCGGCGAAGGCAACATTCCTTTCATCGTCATGGAGTTTATTCGTGGCATAACGCTCGGCGAGTTGTTGAGAACTGCGGGCGCGCTTTCAGTCGAACGCGCAGCAAACATACTCCGTCAGGCCAGTGGCGCGCTCGACGTGGCACACTCAGTCGGCGTCGTTCATCGCGACATCAAGCCCGACAACATAATCATCGCTGAATACGACGGCTCGGATTGGGTCGAGGTCGTAGATTTTGGCGTGGCAAAGATTCAGGAGGATGTGAACCGGCGCATTAATTTGACCGGAGCTAATATCATCGTCGGCACGCCGCGATATATGTCGCCTGAGCAGTGCGAAGAAAAACCCGTTGATGCGCGCAGCGACATCTATTCGCTCGGCATAGTTCTCTATGAGATGTTGAGCAATGAAGCTCCTTTTAAAGGCGATTCTTCGACTCGATTGCTCGTAGCCCACTCGACCGAGCCTCCTGAGCCGTTGAGAGATAAGAGGCCAGACTTGTCGCCGGAAATAGAAGCCGTCGTTATGCGCGCGCTGGAAAAAGACCCTGCGCGCAGGCCGCAAAGCGCGGGCGAGTTCGCGCGCGAGTTTCAAGAGGCGGCAGGCTTAGGTCAACCCGTTCAGGCAGGAACTAATCGCGCAGGCGCATTCTCTCGCATCAGTGTGCCGATAGGCGAAGAGGATAAGCTTAAAACGCCCGTTGCGGCGCAGGCTTCGGTTTCCGATACGTTGGAAGATGAAGCGACCATCGTGCGACAACGCCCTACGCCAGCAGCGGTTCCTTTATCCCATACGCCTGCTAATCAGAACCTTGACACTCCCGCGCCAATAAGCGAAGCCGTTTATCAACAGCGCCATACGCCGCCAGCCACTTACGTCGCTGCTGGAGGCTATCGAAAACAGAGCAACACGGGCGCAATCATTGCGCTCGTGGCAGTGATTGTAGTAGTCGCAGGCATCGCGGCATACATCGTGTTTGGCAATAAGCTATCTGGCCGAGGCTCGACGAGCGAGGCCGTCAATGATGCGCAACAATCAGTTACCGAAGCCATCGCTCGTGTTGATTCGTTGCCGAAAGATCATCCGCTGCGTTCTTACATAAATGATTTGCGACAGTGGCAAGGAGAGTTGAAAGCTTATCAGGAAGTACACGAAGACAACGCGCAGATAACCGACAAAGCCGACCGTTACAAGCAGAAGGCTCAAGATATTTCAGATCAGGCGCGTGCGGCTCTTGCTACGCTTAACCGTCCAGACCCGGCATCAAACACTAACCCTGTGCCCGCTTCATCATCGCAACCGGGAGCGGCGAAGCCCGTGGCAGCCGATGAAACTGCCGATGCGGATGACGAAGAACAACCCAAAGACGCAAGCAGCGACAAGGCTGGCGACATAAATGACGTAGACAAGCAGGAAGACGCAGATAAGAACGCGAACAAGAATAAGAGCAAGCCTCGTAATGCGGAGCCTCCGGTTATAGACCCCGTAAAGCCTCC
>DATEKX010000735.1:0-6241 GCA_035277165.1 Blastocatellia bacterium
CCTGTGTCGCTGCGCGCGGGTTCGCTTCTGATGACTGGCGACTGAACGCCAATCTTTGCCAGCAGCTTTTTCTTGATCAATTCGTCATAAAGCCGCCACTTCATTCGCACAAGCTCGTCGTCTTTTATCGCCGCAAGGAAACCAATCGGTATCTCGAATCCGCCTGCGCCGCGACGGCCCCCGCCGTAATATCTTCCTGCTTCCGTAGCGCCGAGCGCCTCTTTCAAAAACTCATCAGGGTTGAGCGTGACTTTCGTAGTGCGCATCGAACCCACAACCATTTCGCGGTCGCCTTTGATGATTATGCCGTAAACAATTGCCGTGTGAATGTTCTCTTCGGTCAGCAGGAAATCAGCCGCTTGCGGAATTGAATCACGGTCTTCCATGCGCAGGAATCCTACGCCTGAAATTGAATAGCTCTCTCGTATCTCGCGGTTTTCGAGCGCCTGACGAATCACGTCCATCACCTGCTTAGAGCGTTTGACCGACAGTATATCTTCGAGCATCGAAAAGTCCGTGAAGCGCGTCAAAAAAGTCGCCGCCTCCATCTCTTCTTCGCGCCCTCGAATCAATCCCGAAGTCTCGCTGCGTATGCCGTGCATCAGAGCCGTTGCCAACCGGACATGCTGTATATCGCTCTTGTTCAATTCGAGCAGACCTTCGCGTATGTACTGAGTGTAGATGGTGGCGGTCGCGCCGATCTTTCTTATGTCTGTGAGTTCGGCTTCTATGCGGTCTTGCCGCTCGTGATGATCCACGATGAGCAGAGGTTTGACGCCTGCGGCTTCGAATCTGTCTGTGAGAGCGGAAGTCGTGCCCTGGTTATCAACGAAGACTGTTCCTTTGTACTGTGACAGGTCGTCGCCTTCGTTGTAGCGCACAAGATCAATGTCTGTTAATTGAACGAGCGCGAGATTTTCCTGATGGCTGATGCGGCCTTCGTACATTATGTCTGATTCGATAGCGTATCTGGCGGCAATCATCTGGTGCGCCCATGCCGAAGAGATTGCGTCAGGGTCTGGATAATCCTGCATGACAATGGCGTGTCGCTCGCCGCGATGTTTTTCCAGCAGCGCGACTATCTCGGCAGCTTTGCTCATTCGGCGCACGTCGTTGGACTTCCCGCTTACATCCGTAAATGATTTACGTTCTCTGGACATCCTTAAATCTCCTCTTCTCGTTGCTCGCCAATTGATTGAGCAATAATGCGCTACAAGCGCATCTCATGCAAGCACAGAGGTCGTTTTCGGCCTTTAACCTCTATATAGACGAAGAGGAGCTACGCCATCTCTGTTTACGCAGAGGCGATAAAGCCCACACAGCAACACTCGTATCAAATGACTGCCGCAAGGATGTATTCAGACAGTAAACGATTAGTTAAATCGTGTGCCCCGCGAACGTTGAAGTTTGTCGTCGTGATGACAACCACCATGTTTAATTCGGGAAAGACCGCGACCTTGTTGCCTCCGTTGCCCTGCATCATGTAAGTGGCAAATTTTTTGTCGCCGGATTTGAACGCCGCGAGCCACCACAAATACCCATACTCATAATCATCATCAACTTTAGCGTGAGGCTGAATGGATGCTTTCACCCAGCGTTCAGACACGACGCGTTCGTTATTCCATGTTCCGCCGTTCGCATACAACTGCCCGAGTTTTAACAAGTCGCGACTCTGCAATCCCAACCCGCCACCTGTCATTGCCAGCCCCGACGGAGTAATCTGCCACTCTGCTTTCTGAATTTTCAGCGGCGCGAATAGAGTCTTCATAGCGAAGTCGGGCACAGATGTCTTCGTCGCTCGTTCCAACACTCCGCCGAGCGCGGCTACGCCAGCCGTGCAATAACTGAAACTTCGCCCGTAAGGCGAATCCTTAGGCTTGGTTTCCCAGGCCGGGAATCCTTTGATCGGCAAATCCAGAACAAACTTTAAGTAATCTTCGGTCAAATACATTCGCTCTTCGTTTCCGGCTGAAAACTGATTGTTGTCGTCGCATTCGAGAAGCGAACTCATGGTGAGAAAATCTTCCACCGTGATCTTTTCTTTACGCGGGTCTGGATTCTGCACAGGCTTTTTGTCCGCGAAGAATTGCATGACGGGAGCGTTTACGCCCGCGATCATTCCTTTATCAATGGCAATACCTATCAACATGCCAGCAACCGTCTTCGTAGCAGAGCGAGTATTTCTGAACGCGGCATCCGAGCCGTCGAAATATTTTTCGTATACCAGTTTCCCCTGTCTGGCAATCAAGACGCTGGTAATTTTTTTGAACTGATCTGAACGAACAGCGCTTTCCATAGATTGCAGTTTTGATGCGGAAAGCCTGGCGGGTTCGAGGCTTGATATAGACCAACCGTCCCGCTTGTCCTGTGGAGTCGAAAGCCCGTTCGTATCCTGCGCCCAGGAAACGGATATGACAGACACGATTAAAACGTATAACAGAAACAACCGCATACGCAGTCTCCTTATTGCTTCATGAAGTTCGGGCACAAATAGTTGAGAGGAGCCTTTTAAAGATACCACTAACTGTGAGGTGAAAGTCGTCGAAATATGATAGCTTAATGCGGAAATCATGCTATTTATATCATCGTTGCAGTGAAAATCTGCGGAGCAGGGAATAATGGATTCATTCGACGTTAAAATCCTCAACATCATCCAGCAGGATAATCGCCTTTCGACGGAAAAAATTGCTGATCAGGTGGGCCTCTCTTCTTCAGCCGTGCAACGCAGGCTCAAGCGACTGCGTGAAGATAGAATCATCGAAGCCGAGGTAGCCATCGTTTCGCCGGAAGCGGTCGGGCGGAGTCTGATCGCAATCGTCGGAGTGATAATTGATAAAGACCGCCCGCTTTCGCAGGCATTATCGGAGTTCAAAAAGTTAATGCTCAACACTCCCGAAGTAATGCAGTGTTATGACGTGATGGGAGAGTTCGATTTTTTCGTTTTGATTTCGGCAAAGGATATGCCGGAATATGAAGCGTTGTCGCGCAAGCTCTTCATGGAGAACCCGAACATCAGGCGTTATAAATCGAGCCTCGTAATCAGGCGAGTCAAATCAGAAACCATGATCCCGCTGACATCCGAATAGAACAACCAATGGTTGTCATCCCAAATACTTCTGAATCTGTTTACGGAACCCCGCGTAATAGGCTGCGCCCCACACGGGCGTCTTTTCAAAATAGCAAAGGTAGCCAGTCGCGGCATCGAAGATTACTGGAATCTCTCCGGCTGACCAGTGTTTTGGCGGCGTTGTATTTCGTATAATTTCAGCCATCTGCGGGTGCAGGTTGCTTGTGATTGCTACGGCGAAACTCCATACGCTTTCGAACAACCCGCACGGCAGCGGCACGGATTTCGACCGGAGAGCTAATTGAAAAGCTCCATTTGAGAAGCTGTTCATGATTTCAGGCGTGAGCGTTGGAATATCGGCGAAGACGAAGAACGTCTCTGCCATACCGAATTTGGCGATCTCGAAGCGTGTGCGGCGAACTGCGAACTTGAACCCCGCAGGTTGATAGCTCTGCGGGTCCATAGGAACGAAGGCATCGGATTGAAGCCTTGTTGCGACGTGATGCAACCACGCATCACTGTTTGGAATCGACATCATCTAGCCATTTCTCCTCCCAAATGATCTAACGCTTCGTATCAAACAAGGTTTCGCACAGCTTCAACAGCATAAGCCAAAGCGGCTAACACCGCATCTTTTGTTAACCGAGGATGAGCCTGCAATAGCCGGTCGATAGTCTCTCCCGCCGCGAGCTTCTCTAAGATGAGTTCCACTGTGATGCGAGTTTCTACGACAACAGGTTTGCCCATCATTATTGAAGGGTCTGATTTTATCAGATCATTTTTCATAGCGTCTTAGATTATATCCCACGATTGCAAAGAGTCTAACGCCTCTGCTGCATGTGTTTGTTCGGCGGCGACTCAGGAGCCTCGCAACTCTTCGAGAACCTCTTTGACAAGTGCTCGGTACTCATTTCGAATCGCAAAGTTATCCTTCTCCCAATGGTGACGAGGGTATTCGTATTTTACGACTTGTCGAAGGAAATCGTTCTTCTTCATTCCGAGTTGTGACGAAACGAGCGTTAAATAGTAGCCAATCTTAGACTCGTCGTACTGTGGATCGAATGCTACGAATGCCCGTTTTAACTCGGCGCGTGTGAGCACATTGCTTTGAAGTAGGGATGGAAACAGAATGTCGCGCATTCGTTGATTCGTTACTTTTTCTCGTGACAGATAACCGTGAAGCAGGCTCTTGAGGCGCTCAACGTCGTGCGTACCAGGCGAATCGGACATGGGGATTTCAAATTTCTTCTGTTTCCGGCTGCGTTCCTGCTCAATCTCCTCTGAAATAATCGCCGTCCGTGTGAGGAGTTCATCACCACTTTTGGTTTTTATGTAGCTGAGAACAATCGCATTTATATTTACTCCGTACGTTTCGGATAGCCACTCGATCATCCTTTCTAAAGACGCCTCGATTGAAAACCCGACCAGTACGATGCGCTGAGAACTGTTAATATTCAGGCTCTCCACATCAACATCGGGGAATGCCTCATTAAAAGCGGTTTCAAGCGGCTTGTGCATATAAGCCAAGCAGACTTCGTTAAGGCGCTCTACAGTCCAACCTGCCACATCAGAGGCATAATCAATAGCTTGTGCCAGAGATTCACGGGGAAGTTCGTCTCGCTTGAGCTCAATAATAACGGTGTTCCCGCTGCTATCTATGCCCAGTAGATCGATTGGTCCTGACCGAGTTACTGCTTGACGCCCGACTATCAAAAGATCAGATGCGACAATATCCGGTTGTGATGCAATCCAAGGCTCAAGATCGTATGGCTCTGTACGCCCTTCAGATTTTAGGGCTGATTGGAGGGGTGTTAGAAGCCCCCCTACAATTTGCCATGTCTTAATCTCAGTCCCCATTTACACCTCCCATAGCTAACGTACTTCAATTCTACCCGCTACGCGCAAGCCGCCGAACTTGGCTTTAACGCTTTTGCCTTTTGCCTTGCAACGCCTGTTTTGCTACGAGATGGATGAATCGCGTATTGCCTATCAAGTAGCGACGCCACAGACGACGAGGCTCGCTCAGGAAACGATAAAACCATTCAAGCCCTGCGCGCTGCATCCATTGCGGGGCGCGGCGCGCCTGCCCGCTCAGATGATCGAAGCTTCCTCCGACCCCGAGCGCAAAGCGAACGCCCGTGCGCGCGAGGTTCGACGAAATCCAGTATTCCTGCGCGGGCGATCCCATTGCTACGAACAACAGATCAGCCGCGCTGCTGTGTATATCTTCGATTATTTTCTCGGACTCTTCCGCGTTGAAATAACCGTTGCGGTATCCCGCCACTCGCAAGGCGGGATGCTTTGCGGTGAATCGCTCGACCACACCGCGCACAGACTGCTCGCGCGCGCCAAGAAGATAAACCGATAAGCCGCGCCGCGCCGCGTGCTCGACTAATCGCTCAAACAAATCAATGCCCGTTACGCGCTCTTGCAACGGCTGACCGAGCAGCCGCGAAGCCCACACAACAGACATTCCATCAGCCGTTATGATATCGGCTTGTGTAATCACGCGCCGCAGCTTTTCATCCCGGCTCGCCGCAACGACTTTCGCCGCATTGACCACGCACATATAGTGCGGCTCGCCATCAGTCAGAAGCAGGTCAATCGCGGCAATGGTCTCGTCTTCGGTTAAATTGTCAACGGCTATTCCGGCTATTCGAGACGCAGAGATGCGTCGCCGCGTCTCCGTGTTCCCGTTTCGGTTCATAGCTCTTTCACTTCATTGTCGCTGTCTTCGAGGTTGATACGCTCGCGTATCAAATAGGTAGGCTTGTTTTGCGATTCGTGATAAGTGCGGACGATCATCTCTGCCAGCAGACCCATAAATATGAACTGCACGCCCATCGCAAACATTATCATCGCCAGCGTCGCAAGCGGCATGCGGTTCAAGTGTACGTCGCGCACGAAACGATAATAGAGCGCGAAGGCGAGCGAAAAGAAAGATACCAACAGGCACACGATCCCGGCCGAGCCGAAAAGGTAAAGCGGCTTGGTCAGGTAGCTCGACATGAATTTTATCGTGATTAAATCGAACAGCACTTTGATCGTGCGCGACAGCCCGTACTTGGACTTGCCCGCGCTGCGCGGGTGATGCGCGACGGGTATTTCGGTCACGCGCGCGCCCGACCAGCGCGCGTAAATCGGTATGAAGCGGTGCATCTCGCCGTAGAGCTT
>DATEKX010000736.1:0-14514 GCA_035277165.1 Blastocatellia bacterium
TGATGAGATCGGAACTATTTCGATGGAGACTCAAGCGAAGTTGCTGCGCGTGATTCAAGAGCGCGATTTCACGCCTCTTGGCGACACGACGCGCCGCCAGGTTGACGTGCGCATCATCGCCGCCACGAACGTAGACCTCAAGCAGGCCGTAGATGAAGGCGCTTTCCGCGAAGACCTTTTTTATCGCCTTAACGTCATCTCGATCAACCTGCCGCCGCTGCGCGACAGGCGCGAAGATATACTGCCGCTCGCGCAGCACTTCATTCGCAAGTATGCGGCAGAGAATGCGAGACAGATTTCAGATAAACTCAGCCCCGAAGTTTTGTCCTTGCTTGAGGCTCACAACTGGCCGGGCAACGTGCGCGAACTTGAAAATGTCATCGAGCGAGCCGTCATCATAGCGCGCGGCAACGAGATTCAACGCGAGGACTTGCGCGAAGAGGTACTCAATCCTCAACGCGCAGTCGCGCAGGTCGGCGGGCAGAAGATAGCTACGCAGATTGATCTGTCGCGCGGCATATCTTTTTATGACGAAGTGAATCGCTTTCAGATAGAGTTGATTCGACGCGCGCTTGAAATAACGGGCGGCCACCAGTCGCGCGCAGCAAAGCTGCTGGGGATGAATACAACGACGCTCAACAGCAAGATCAGGTATTACAACATCCGCCCTTAACTTTATGGCGCGGCTTGATGAAGAAGGCTGGCGAATTTTTCGACCTTGGCTCTGAGGTCATCCACTGTGAATGGTTTTATGATGTGGTCTGCGGCCCCTTTGCTGTAGCCTTCTTCGAGGTAAGAACTCTGAACCGAAGCAGTCATCAAAACTACAGGGATGTGCGCCAGTTCGTCGCGCGATTTAACGGCGCTCAATAGCTCCAGCCCGGTCATCTCGTCCATGTGTACGTCAGTGAAAATTATGTCAGGGCGCGCCTGTTCGATAAGTTTTATTCCTTCGCTTCCGTTCGATGCAAATTGTATTTCGTGTGGCGTCGTGTCGAGCGCAGCGCGAATCAACTTTTGAGTGATTAAATTGTCTTCGCAAAATAATATCTTCGCCATACGGCCCTCCCGGACAATCTCTTAATCTTGCCGTCTTTTTACTCCCGACCTGCTCGCTTGTCAATCCAGATGCAGAGTGAAGCCGGTCGAGCGTTCATTGTTTTCGATCAGCACGATTTGACTGTCTCCGTGTTTGTTCAAGTTCAGCTTTTTGACCTTCAGCTTGAGACTGAGCGAGTTGGTCGCCGCATCAAATGAAAAAGTCTTACTGATGACCTTGCCGTTTATCTCGACGCTGGCAGCAGCGGTGAAGTCGTGCCCGGTTATTTTGATGGTCTTCTTGACGTAGGTTACGCTTGTGATGACGGGAATCTTTTTAACTGGCGGCGGCGGCGTTTGCGGAAGCGGATCGGTGATGTTGTAAACGACTAAAGCAAAATCCTGATCGAGATTGTTTTCGTTGCCCGGCACGCCATCGCCTGCGACGTTAGCGGCGCGAACGGTAATCTTGAAGTTGCCCTCGAACCCTTCAGGTATCACGTTTGCCGGAATGATGATTGACTCGACGTTGTTCAAGTGGTCTCGGTCGCCGCCTTCGACAGATGTTGCGCCCTCGAAATGATTGCCGCGATAAACAGTCACGCCGCCTATCGTAACTTCAAGGTCGAGATCGTTGACCAGCGCCGCTCCTGCCAGCGCGCCCGGCGCGTCTGTCCACGTAAGCGTTACGCGCAGAGGCTCAGATCGCTCGGCAATCGAGCCTTCGATTTCGTATGTCTGCCCGCTTTCAGTAAACAGCGTCGTTTGATCTACGAGCTTGCGAGCGACCGAGTCGAACGCGCGCGAAAGATTTGCAATCCCCCATCCTTGTCGGTCTGATGGAAGATTGCCGCCCGCGTTCTCGCCTGAAAGATAAGAAGCCGAGTTGATGAGAAAAGCTTTTGTCATCGCAGGCGAAGGCGCGCGGCTGTCGCCTATCAGGTTGTGCACTGTGAAAAATTTTCTGATGAGCGAGGCAGCGCCCGTGATGTGCGGAGTCGCGAGGCTCGTGCCCGACGACCATGTGTAAAGCCCCTGGCCGGAGGGGTAAAGCAAAGTCGAGCCGGGACACAGGCCGTTGCCTATGAGCGGCGCTGCGCGCGACGCAGCGCCCTGTATATGAGTGCCGGGCGCTATGATGTCAGGCTTCGCGCGAAAGTCTGCGGTCGGCCCGCCTGCCGTATACCTCAGAAGGTCGAGGGCGTTGTCGGCTCCATCAGGGCCAATTGCGCCTTGCCCATCGAGATTGCACGAATCAATTCCTTCGGGCCTGTAGTTCTCGCTTGCCCCAACTGTGATAACATTTTTGCCCGTGCCGGGTGAGCTTATATGCCCGCCCGCGCCGCCGTTGCCAGCCGAAAAGACGATGACCATCTCTTGATTGCCTGCAATTGCGGGCTGCGCATCGCGCACGCGCGCGTCATATTCCTGAGCGACAGAATCATAAGCGTTAGAGCCGTTGCCCCAGCTATTGTTCGACAGCCGCGCGCCTGCCGCGTAAGCTGACGACACTAGATTCGTGAAATCCATTCGAGGCCCAAGTTTGCCGAATGTATCAAATATCTTCGACGCGCCGAGCCTCGCCATCGGGTCAACGCCGATACCGAACATATAACCGCTCGCGTCTTCGCGGTCGCTCGCGCCAAGCCCGCCTACGACGGACGCAACAAGACTGCCGTGACCTCTGCGATCCTGTTTCTGACCTTCTCCAGAGTAATCAATGTTGTAAACAACGCGGCTGTGCCCGTCTGCGTCGAGGAAATCCGGGTGAACCGAAAAATCCGAAGTCAGCCCTCTATCAAGCCCTGAGTCCGTTATATCAACCACGAAATCAGCTTGGGTGTTCAATGATTTCGATGCGAGCCATGACATATAACCAGGGCCGCTCGGCTGTGTGCTGTCAGGCGTAAGATTCGCCGCAAGTATCTGTGCGCTGCGCTCGTCTTCGGGCGCGAATCGAAAAGCAGGCCCCACGAATAGAACGTCTTCGAGAGCGGCTATATTTATCAACTCCTGTGCGGGAACGGTGAGCGACAGGACTACAAATTTTAGAAATCGTCGCGGCTCGTGATTGACGCTCGATGCAAGACTGTTGATGAGCGCAATTGATGCGCCTGAATCAAGCAACTCGATTTCAACATCAACATTCACACTAGCGCGAGCCGCAAGCATCTCGTCGGTGTATGCAGGATCAATCTTGTGAATCGCCTGAAAGTGACCCATCCACCTGATTGGGCGCGCATCGTCTGCGGCTTCTCGCGCATCGAGCGTTGCAACACGGCTAAACGCGCCAGCCGTGCCTCGAACGATATAAGCGTTGTTGGGAATGTAAGCAATGATTTCTGCGCCTGCTGCCTGCAGTTGCTCAACCCATGCTCGCTTGATCGGCCCTGCAAACTGAATGACGCGCAACTCGTTTCGCGCTGGTAAGCTCAGGGCCGATAGCTCGACTGCCCGCTCGCGCAAGTCCTTAGCAGAAGTGTCGAGTTCGCCCAGAGCGCGAGTGTCAAGCGCGCCGCGTTTGAACAGAATCGCGTTCGGATTATTCGATAATGCGATTTGTTGGCGACTTGCTCCACTAGAGAAAGCTGTGACCGGCGAGCCGAGCGCTGTGTAAAACATCATCGCTGCTACGAAAGCCAGCAGCGCCATTTTAATCTTTTGCGATATTGAACGATTCATAGAAGCCAATCAAATTCACCCGGATTATATATCAACGGGCAAGGATTATAGCTATTGGCGCGTCGCTTTTGCCAGTCGCGCCGATGTGCATTATGATTGATCTAGCGAGAATTCTCTCGGACGCGAGTGTTCTGCCAGGAATTAAATCATATTTGGAGGAATGCTATGAGACACAATATCACAAAAACAACTTTGCTGGCACTCATCGCAGTATTTTTTGTAAGCATATTGCCGATGCTTGCATCGAATGATTCAATGAGCGCTGAAGCGCAGAAACGGCCTACGGTGCGCAGAAGGACGCCGGTCGCAAACCCTGCGATTGTGCCATCCGGTACTAACTTGAGAGTCAGGCTCAATAATGACCTGTCGAGCAAAGACTCGCGCGTGGGTGATCGTTTCACTACGACCGTCATCAACCCGTCTCGCTACGAAAACGCGACAGTAACAGGCCACATCAGTTCGATTAAAAAATCAGGTACGGTCAAGGGGCGCACGACCATGACGCTTGCGTTCGATTCGATTGAATTGCCCGAAGGCCGCAGAGGGACGCTGCGCGGGCAGGTCACTCGTATCTATGACAAAGACTCAGGCAGGGTTGACGAAGAGGGCCGAGTCGAATCGGGCAGTCGCGGCAAGCAGGCGATCAAGCGCGGCGGCATCGGCGCGGCAGCCGGAGCTATAATCGGCGGCATAGCAGGCGGCGGTAAAGGAGCGGCGATTGGTCTTATACTCGGCGGCGCGGGCGGCGCTGGCTCGCTGGCGGTTCAGGGAAGCAAAGAATTGAAACTTGAGAGTGGCACAGAGATGCTCGTCCGCGTCACTCGACGTTGAACGTTTTATCAGTAGTCAGTTGCTCGTTGTGACTCGCCGGATATTTATGAGTAACTGGCAACTAGCAACTGACTGCTGGTTACTGTTTGGGCCGCACTTGCAAGAACAGATGGATTGGAATATCGGGCAGCACGCGGCTGTCTGTGACGACTTGTAATGTTTCTTCGTAAGTGCCTGCGGTTTCGGTCGTGAGCGGCTCGACTATGATCTTATAGCTTTTGCCTTCCTTTACAGCCTCCAGGCGAGCGGTGAAATATTTGCCGCCGCTTTCGACGCGCAAGACTTTTAACGGCTCTTTTTCAACCGTGATAGTAAACTCCATTTTGGTTTTCTGACCGGCAACAATATTAAAGACTCCGCGAACATCAGGCCCTAGAAATATCGGCCCTATGTGCTTGCCCTGACGAATAGCGACGCCCTTGACCGGGCCGCCATCAGCGCTGGTCAATACGTTGGCTATCAAAGTGAGCACTATGCTTGGTCGCTCAGGGTCGTTTGTTTTTAGGGTCGCGGGCTTCGATATCTGGCCGAACTGGGCCGCCGTGTTGATCTCTATGGTGGCTTTGCCCTCTTTGCCGGGCGAGATCACTGTGTCGGCGCTGACTATTTCGCACCCACAGCCACCGGCGAAATCTTTTATCACAAGATCGGCAGTCCCTTCGTTCTTTATGACGAAGATATGACTTATGATTTCGCCTTTGTAAACATCTCCGAAGTCAAAGCTGGTGAAAGGAGCATAGAGATGTGGCGCGGGCGGCAGCTTTGCGCCCTCGCTCGTCAACTGCTGCGCTTGAGCCTGCAAGGCAAGGATTAAAACCACTGCGGCCAGATAGACGGATCTTTTAATTACTGTTTGCATGATGAAATATCCAATCGGAACTCCAAGATTTGAGACTATAAGGTTAATTCAATAACAACAACTTTGGCAACAACCTTGAATAAAGCAGTCGGCGCTGCTATCGTTCAATGCATATTTCGTGAGAGGGTGATGCTGATGTTTGATACTGTAACTCGATTTCGTTTCTGTCAAATTTTTTGCACGTTGTCGTTTCTCGTGCTGGTTACGATGACCGTTGACGGGCAGATTCAGTTTGATCGGCCTAAAGCGGCCAAGCCGTTGCCTAATCCTTCAATCGTCGGCGCGCCGCGCGATGAATTGATGACCGTAGTCAAGCAGATGCTTGAAACGCGCGAGATTCCCCTCGACAAGGAAGACTGCAACGCGAATACAGGCGAATGTTCTGTCATCAGTAAGCCCGTCATCTTTACCAAAGGCATACCTGCAAGGAGCCAGCTCCAACACTACGCAGACCTGCCTGTGCGCGATGTGCGTAACTGGAGCAGAGGGCGCTACGTCCTGCGCTTTCAAATCTCGCCTGCTGCTCCTAAGACATCTCAGGTCGGCGTCTATGCAAAGTTTGAAGGAATGACCGATGGCGTCGTCGGCACAGAATGGGTGCCGTTTACATCGAAGGGCGAGCTTGAAGACCTTATGCTCAGATGCATACAAGACCGTGTTCAGGGCGGAGATTGCAAAGATATCTTCCACTAAACAGGTTTTCAAGCGGGCTTGCCCGACCTTAACCTTCAACGCATTAATTGTAGTATGCAACGGTCTACAACTTTTGTGAACTATTGCTACGCTACAGATGTTGTAGACCGCTTCATTCGATTGAAACCCTTGAGCCTGCCCGTTTCCCGCTGAAATGTGCCACAACCGCTGAAATTACTTAAGCGCCCAGGCTGCTTTACGATTACTTCATTTTGAATTGGGCTTTTATAAATTTGACTGAAATGAATCAGGTTTTCAGTCATTATGCAGCGGCGTCTCAGTCGCGATGAATTTGCGCTGGCTGACTTTTTGGGTGATGAAATGATGCGCAATTTTGAATTCTGCTTTGGCTTCGAGCATGGCACTCCCTTTGCAATTCCATTTGACGCTCGTTGAGTATTCACTGGACAAGCGGCCCTCAACACAGAGCTTCGACACAAAAGAACGCGGGGATAATTATGCAGAGCAGGAAGCAAGAACACGGATTCACCGTGATTGAAATCACGGTCATCGTTTTGTTGATCGGAGCCTTGGTCGCATTTGCTGCTCCAAGGATTACCAACGCGATGCGCGAGTACAGACTGGCCATGGCAGTGCGCCAGTTTTCCGACCTGATTCAGCGCGCTAAGACGAAAGCCATGTCTGACAACAAAACGGTAACCTTGAGAGTTGATACGGCAAACAGGAAAGCCGGAATCGTCGTTCTAAATAGCAGCGGAACCGAGGTGAGTACTGAGTACATTCCGCTCCCACAAGGAATCATTTTCTCAAGGCCCGCAAACGTGACTGCTCCAATGACGGGCGCTCCATTTTCGAGCAATATCTCGTTTCCTGTGAAAAGCGGGTCAACAACCATTTTCCAGCAGGACTTCAACTCGCGCGGATTTCCAGCAGTTACGACAGCGGGCGCAATTAACACCATATATCTCAGCAACAGCCGGAACTATCGCGCCCTGACTTTGACAAGCGTCGGGGGCATAAGCACTTGGGTATGGCAGACCAATCAATGGGTCAACACGCGAACGGCGAAATCCGCAAGCTAACCTTGAGGCGGAAGCAAAAACGTTTACCAGGATGGCAATTGAAGTAAAGGAGAGAGGGAATGAAAGTCGGCGAGAACAATGAGAGCGGCTTCACAATGATCGAAGTAGCGGTCGCTTCGGTCATCATGACGGTCGGGCTGGTCTTTTTAGCAACGCTCTTTACATTGACTATCGGGCAAAACCGCCATGTCAAGCAGTCAACAACTGCGACTGCACTCGCGCAGCAAAAACTCGAAGAGTTGAATGCGATTGAGCCGAGTGATCCCCGGCTCTTTGTTGGCGGAGGGCTCGACGAGGCATCCAAGAAGACCGATTACTACGATACGCTTTACGTAGACGCTGTCACAGGCGAGATCACGACAACCATCCCGACAGGAGGAACGCCTATCTACGATCGCTACTGGCAGGTGGAAAATGATACCTCCCTCACCCAGGCCAGAGTGCTCACAGTGCGCGTGAAAGCCAGGCAGCCAAGCGTAGGCAAGACGGCGGACGAGACGAAACTCACCACTATTCGCTCCTGGTGAGCGAGGAGACGCAATGAGAAACATAGATAGAGAAGAAGGTTTTTCGCTTATTGAATTGACCATCGCCGCGCTGCTGACAGTAGGGCTTGTCGGCGCAATCTTTAGCCTTTTGAACCGGAACCAGCAGGTCTTCGTCAACGAAGCTGGCGTAACGGATTTGAATCAGAATATGCGAACGTTAGTAGACCTGCTGACGCGCGACGTTCAATCGGCGGGCATGGGATTACCAAGCCGCGTTTCGGGAACCTTCTCAGGGTCGGGAACCTTCGCAGCGATCTACGCCGTAAACGGCACAGGCAGTAATAAAGATAAGCTCCTCATAATCAATGGCGATCCTTACGCTCCGACTGCAAGCGTGTCGAGTCAATCCACGTCTCCTGCAAAGTTCATCTGCGCAGTGCCGACCGATGCCACAATAACCGGGAGCGGCTCCTCCACCGTGGTAACTTACAAGAATGCCGCCGGTACGAGCGTCCCGTTTTACAAAAACTTCGCCACGGTCGCGCGATCTTACATAGTTTACGATGACAAATTATGCAGGGTGTTTACGCTCACAGGAGATGGTCAGGTTACTGGCTCCGGCTCCAGCACTCAACTCGAACTGTCGTATAATTCGACGAATTATGCGACCACCGCCGCGTCCCCGGCAACTACTATCGGGTCTACGATTGATACCGGGACGCCGACTTACAACAAATCCAAGATAGCCCTGTTAAGCAGTCTCGTGGCCTATCGCCTGAGCACGACGAACGAGCTTGAGCGAACAGAAGATTTGGTTAACTGGTACACGGTTGCTCGCGGCGTATTGGATTTTCAGGTTACGTATCGCGTCGTGACGGGCAAGGATGCCAACGGAAAAGATATTGAGGACAAAGTGGACGCGCCGACGACATCGACTCACACCAGTATTCGCGCGGTATTGTTCAAACTCATAATGCAAACCCCTGATCTGCAACCCAAAGACAAAGGCTACAGGATAGCCGGGCAATCTTTCGAAGTCAGTCCGCGAAACTTCAATCTCGTAAATAATACGAATATCAGCGCCCCCATCAATTAGGGCGCGTTTGTAAGGTGTGTTATGAAAAATAATCAGAAAGCACAACGCGATGGCGAACAAGGCATGGCACTCATCACGGCGTTACTCGCCACAACTATAATGCTTGCCTTAGGCATGGCGCTTGTATTTTCAGCTTCCACTGACACGTCAACGACCAGAGTGCAGCGCGTGGGCCAGCAGGCTTTCTTCGCCGCAGATGCGGGCATAGGTGTCGCGCGCCGTGCCATGACGCAAGCGTTTTCCGAACAGATAGACAAAGTGCGCTCGGAGCAAGTTGCGTTTTACAAGAAGATTATTCCTGGACCAACGGGTCAGTTTCCTGACGCCCAGGCTATTCCTCCAGCAGATGGCACATGGACTAGTTCTTTCTACACGGCCATTCGTGACCGTGCCGTTCAACTGGCTACACTTGAGGCGCGCGCGCAAAAACTCATTCAAGCTAACGGTAGTAAATTCACCGTTGAGTACAGCGCCTTTTCAGGCACCCCATTAGTAGTAAAAAATAGCGCTACTGATGCTGTCGAACATGTCACGCTGCGTTATTCGATAAAGGTCACGGGAACGACGACCGGCGGCGGCAGCGCAACAGTTCACGAATCGGGGCTGCTTTCCACAACTCTTACACTGGCAGCCACAAGTGAGGGGTCGCGCAACTTCAAGTTTTCGGGATTCGGCGCGTTCTTCGATAATGGCGATACGCAAGCTAGTGCACCGCTGGCTAACGGGACCTTCTCCGGCCCCGTGCATACCAACACGCACTTTGCTTTTCTATCCAGTCGGAGCGTTACTTTCCGCAATATCGTCAGTCAGGTTGATGCCAAGATACGATATGACGATACATCAACTACGACTCCGAACAAGAACATACCGCCGCCCAGCCTGACCGGTATAACCCTCAGTTCGGACGGATACAAAACGTCAAAATCAGTTCCGCTGCCGGATAACAATTTTTCGCAGGAATACGCCGTCGTCAACGGAACCGGAATAACAGACAAGAACTCGAACGGCACTCCTGTTGACCCGCCGAGTAGCATACCAACTGATAGTAATGGCAATCCGATCGCCGTCTTTGATTCTTCGGGCCGCGTCAGCGTAGATATACTGGTCGCAAACCTTCGCGACGAAGACAACGATAAACCGGGAAAGCATAATGGCGACCTTGACGACGGCGTGTACGTTTCGGCAGACGGCACTACCATTAATGGCGCGGGAATCTACGTGGAAGGCAATGTGTCAGACATGCAGTTGTATGCCGATACGAACGGCGATCAGGTTTATATTATCCAGCAAGGCACAAAGACCACGACCATTCGCACTAACTATACGACTAAGAAAACGACGATCAGTGCAAACGGCGACTCGAAAACCTTTGACGGCGTTTTCACAGATAAATCCGACCCGCTCAACCCCAAGGTAGGAGTTTCGCTATTCGTTGACGGCACCATCAACAGCCTGCGCGGCGGTCATACCAGTTCTATGGATAGACCTGCGATTGCGTCCAAAACGAAGCTGACGATTACTGCGCAAAGCGATATTACGGTGACCGGCGATCTAACCTATGCAAATCAGGTTGTAGACGATAACGGGAATAAAGTGTCAAATATAGACTCGATAGAAAATGTATTCGGCCTATTTACCAACGACGGCAACCTGAACCTTTCGCCTAACACAAGCTACGTTGACGGCCCTGGGCGCAGTCTTGAAATAGATGCTGCTGTGATTACCTTCAACAAAAATACATCTAATGATGGAGGCGACATCAAAGGATCAATCGTCTACACAAGCGGCACATCCCCCGGCACTAATGACCGTTGGAAACTGATTGGCAGTCGCGTTCAGTCTAAGATTAACAGCATCGGCTACAACTACCGCGACATTTTCTTTGATCCTCGATTTTCGGGTGGAACTTTTTCGCCGCCATTCTTCCCGGGAACCACATATGAACTCATCAAACCCGTTGCACACGATGTGGACATAACTTTAGTGGATACGCCTTTCCCTACGGCCATGTCCTGGTTTAGAGATAACAACTGAAACGCGCATCAACCTCTCGTCAAAATCGAAATCGGGCCGGAATCATTATCCGGCCCGATTTTTTTACATTCGCTTGATGAGTTCCAGCCCCGGTAGTAACATCAAAGTCACTCGGAACGTCTTGATTGGATAGCAAATCAACGAAGACAGTGGAATCAAACCTGAGAGCAATAGGAGAGCAATCGTTTATGATTTTAAGAACAATGCGCCGTTTCGTTTATTCGATAACAGTTTTGATTGCTTGTGCTGTGATTGTCGTCGCGCAGGACGCGGGCCAGGTGCTGCGCGTTTCAGTCGGCTACAACACTTTGAAAAACACTGTCCAGATGACGGCAGAGAAGCGCGCCGAAGTAGATAAGCTCGGCAAGCTCGCTACAGAGGCGAATGCTGCGGGCAAGTATGGCGATGCGCTCAAGCATCTATACCACGCTATGGCTTTGATGCGCGGAACGGAGTGGACTCCCGCGCGGGCATTGTCATCAGCGCTCACTGTAAAGCTCGACCACGCAATGCTCGAACCCGGTCAGGCGGTTGATGTACGGCTCGGCCAGATTTATTCGCTCGACGAAAAGCTCGAAGGCAAACTCGCAGGTTCCGTCACGCTGATGAAGATGAGCGGCGAAGAGCGCGTAGCCGAACTGAAGACACTCGACGCAGTTGAGCCTGATTTTATCGCGCGCTCGTTCACGGCTTCTATAGTTGTGCCCGAAGTCGAGTCAGGAAATTATCGCGTGATGTTAAAGCTTCAATCTGCCAAAGGCGAGCCGGTAACCAAAACGGCGGTCGTTCACATAGAGCGAGGGCTTGCCGCGCAAGCCGCAGGAGCCAAATCCTACGCCTCAAAGATTGAAGCGAAACTCAAATCGAAACATCAGGATGCGCTCGCCTACGCGCTGGCGTCGGCTCAGTATCGAATCGCGTTGTACGACTTGGCGAACAATGGCGAGATAGGTTTCGACCGGATTGATTTTCAAAATGAATTCAAGGAAGCCCTCTCGATTCTTACGGCGCTTGACAAAGGCAGCGACCCGTTTGCCGCGCGGCGCGGAGATTTTCGCAAAGCTTATCTCTCGAAGGTAGACAATACGCTTCAGCCGTTTAGAGTATTCGTTCCGTCGAGCTACGATGGCACAAAGCCGTATCCATTGGTGATCGCGCTTCACGGCATGGGCGGAGACGAAAACAGTTACTTCGATGCCTATGGCAAAGGGGCGTTCACATCCGAAGCTGAAAAGCATGGCTACATCGTCGCGTGCCCGAAAGGTCGCAAACCAGCTTCGATGTACACGGGCGATGCCGAGCGCGACGTGATGGATGTGTTAGCCGACATGATGCGCGCTTACCGCATTGACCCCGATAGAGTTTATATGACGGGCCATTCGATGGGCGGCTTCGGCACGTGGTCTGTGGCGATGAATCACCCGGAAGTGTTTGCCGCGATAGCTCCGGTTTCAGGCGGCGTGATGAATCCGGCGGCGCTGTCGAAGATCGCGCATATTCCTGAGCTTATAATTCACGGCGATGATGATAAGACCGTGTCGGTCGAGCGTTCCCGCGTTGTGGTGGCGGCAGGCAAAAAGCTCAACATCGAGATGAAGTACATCGAAGTCCCGAAAGGCACGCACGGCGACGTGGTCGCGCCGCACTTCAAAGATGTGTTCGACTGGTTCGACGCGCACAAACGCAAGGTCGAAGCGAAAGCCGCAGCCGGAAGCGCGAAGAATAATTAAATTCAAGGGAATCAATCAAGACCACGAAACCGGCCACCAGTGCCGGTTTCGTGGCTTTTATTCCATCGTCATCAGCGCGGCGAAGATTTCTATGCCGTCCCACAGGTTTTGAAGTCGAAGGTTTTCGTTTGAACTGTGCTGGTTGTTGTCGTGATTTACAATCGGCACACCTATCTGCGGCGCTCGCGTCGTGTCCTCAAAGATATAAAGCGGAACGCTGCCGCCAAGCGTAGGGGCAAGCACCGGCTTTTGGCCCAAAGCACGCTCGACAGCGCTGATTATCTTCTTCGCTATCGGAAGACCTATCGGCGTTCGCACTGCGCGATAACCGTCTACGCTAGTCACTCGCGCGATCATCGGATGCGCGAGCCTTGTTGCTTTATCCGGCTCGGCGCTTACGACGAAATAGCCCTGCTTCTTGATGTGCGCTATCAGCCGTTCTACCTGGCGACGCGGGTCAATGCCTTTCACCAGTCTCATATCAATAGTCGCAGTCGCTTCCGAAGGGATGACCGTGCGCGAATTACTGCCTACGTCTTCGCTGCGCAATCCGTCAATGTTGAGCGAAGGTTCGTTGATCATCTCAACCAGAGTGCGCCCCGCGCCATCAGTTGCCGCAAGCCCCAGCTCTCGCATTAACTCGGCGTCGGTCGCAGGCATATCTTTTAGCGCTTGCTTCTCTTCTTGGCCGAGCGGCTGGACATCGCTGTAAAATCCTTCTATCAACACGCGCCCGCTATCGTCTTTCATCCCTGCGAGCAGCTTTGCGAGTCTCATCGCAGGATTCGGCGACCAGTTGCCGTAATGCCCGCTATGCAGCGCGCGCGTTGCGCCATAGACCGTGACGTTTACCGTCACTATGCCTCGCGCGCCGAAGTAGATCAGAGGCCGCCGCGTTTGATGAACAGGCCCGTCCGCGCAAAGCCACACGTCGGCCTGAAGCAAGGCGGCGTTACGCTTGACTATGTCTTCAAGGTTTGGCGAGCCTGCTTCTTCTTCGCCATCGAAAAAGAATTTGAGATTCACCGTCGGCTTCTTGTTCGCCGATTTGAGCGCATCGAGCGCCGCAAGCATCGCGATGATCGGAGCTTTATCGTCGGATGCAGAACGCGCGTAGAGCAGCCATTCGGGGTCGAATTTTTCACCGCGATTTGGGAATGAAATTATGCGCCCGCCCGCTTCGATTGATTTATCGCGCAGCGTCGGCTTGAAAGGCTCGCTCGCCCATTTCGATGCGTCAACAGGCTGGCCGTCATAGTGTGCGTAGATGGCGACGGTGCGCGTAGCATTTGGGTTTTTTAATTCGCCAAACACAGCGGGTGGCCCGTTGCCTTCAAGCAATCGCGACTGGATACCGCGACGGCTCATCATATCTATCAGCTTCTCTGCGTTGCGACGGATGTTTGTTGTATCAGATGCGACGTTCGGAATTGAGAGCAGGTCAACGAACTCGGCGATGATCTCAGCTTCGTGCGCGCGGCGATATTCGCCGGACGATTGAGCGTGAATTATCGCAGTCGTTGGATAATGAAGGAGGAGGGCCAGCGCGAAGGCTGCAAATGCAATACGCTTCATATTGACCTCACTTATGATTTCGCAAGTTAAGGTTGAAGCATATCACTCGTGCTGGTAGTTGGACTATTACAGATGCAACACAGGCACAGCGAGCCTGCGCGCTTCAGCAGAAATGTATTCCATCTCGCGAGGGTTGATCGAAGCCGTCGAAACTATGAACAACCCTGCGCGCTCGCTGTTTGCCATTTCACATCTCCCGCAGGCGTCGAGTTGACCGGGGACGAAATTGCATACGCCGCACTTGAGCAGTATGCATTTCAGCGCAATCAGCCGCCCGTCGCTTTGGTCGCCAAATATTATTATTGGCAGAGGCTCTTTCATAGATACGGCATCCCACTTTGCAACCGGCTCTAGTTTCGAGTTGCAATTTCTGCCGATAACAACACCCATCGAGCGAGACGGTCATCCGGCAATAGCGCCTGTCGGCAGATGGTGTAGCTGAGAC
>DATEKX010000737.1:0-2319 GCA_035277165.1 Blastocatellia bacterium
GCTCGATTGTGTTCTCAAGCTCGCGCACGTTGCCCGGCCAGTCGTATTGCTCCATCAACGCGAGCGCCTCTTCAGAGATAGTCGTAGCGCGCGCGCCCGCGTCTCGCGCGTGTTTGAGCGCGTGCGCCGCAAGCAATCGCAGGTCTTCGGCTCGCTCGCGCAAAGGCGGAACCCTGAGCGTTACTACGCTCAAGCGATAAAAGAGGTCTTCGCGGAATCGCCCTTCTTTAACTTCGCGTTCGAGGTCGCGGTTGGTCGCCGCGAGCGCCCTGACATCAACGCGGACTGAGCGCGCGCTGCCCACGCGGCGGACTTCGCTCTCCTGCAACACGCGAAGCAGTTTCACCTGAAGCGCGAGGCTTGTCTCGCCTATTTCGTCCAGAAAGATAGTCCCATTGTGCGCTTCTTCAAACAACCCGCGCTTATCAGAGACAGCACCCGTGAACGAGCCTTTCGTGTGCCCGAACAATTCCGATTCCAGCAGCGTTTCGGTTATCGCGCCGCAGTTGACCGCGACGAACGACGAAACAGATCGCGGGCTGTTGCGATGCATGGCGCGCGCGACCAATTCTTTGCCCGTCCCGGATTCGCCCGTTATCAAAACGGTCGAACGCGACGGCGCAACCAGCGCGATCTCTTTGTAAAGCTCGATCATTGGCGCGCTGTGGCCTATCAGCCCCGACGCTTCCGTAGACTCTTTCAACAACACAGCCGCAGGCTCGCTCGTGTCGCGCCCTTTGAGCGCGCGTCGAGCGGTCGCTATTACCGCATTCACATTGAAAGGTTTGCTGATGTAATCGAATGCGCCTTCGCGCACAGCTTCGACTGCCGTTTCCAGCGTGCCGAATCCGCTAATCAAGATGACTTCGGAATCAGGCGTGATGGCCTTGAACTCTTTGAGCAGCGCAACGCCGTTGATGCGCCCGCCCAGATTGATATCGCTGACGATCAGATCGAACGGCTCGCGTTCTACTGCCGCGCGCGCGGCTTCTGCGGTCTGGCTGGAAGAGACGCTCCATCCTTCTTCTGAAAAAATTTCCGCAAGGAAATTGCACGTCTCAAGATCGTCGTCTATTACGAGGATTCTTCTCATTTATCTATGCCTGGCCCTCGATTGCGTAAGGAGTTTGCTCCGCTGCCTCTGCTCGGGCGCTTGTCTGCAGCGGCAAACGTATTCGGAAAGTAGTACACAGGCCCGGCTCGCTTTCGACTTCAACCTGGCCATTGTGCTCCGAGACTATTTGCTTTACGACCGTGAGGCCAAGCCCCGTTCCGCGCCCCTGCTTTGTTGAAAACAGAGGGTCGAATATCAGATCAATCTGGTCTTCTGCGATTCCTTCGCCGCTGTCTGACAATTCGATCAACACAGAGTTTTTATCGCGCGCCGTCGAAACGTTAAGTTTGCCGCCCGCAGGCATCGCGTCGAGGCTGTTGTTTATAAGATTGATGAAGACCTGCTGCAACTGATCCGGGTCGGCTTCGATTGGTGGAAGGAGGTCGCCCATCTCTGTTTGAAGCTCGACGTTGCGCGCCACGAGCGTCGGCTGCGTCGCGTCGAGTATGCGAACGAGCAGCGAGTTGATGCCTATGGATTCAAACTGTGGGCGCGGCCTGCGCGTCGAGTTGAGCATCGAATGAACTATGTGGGTGATTCTTTCAATCTGACCCGCGATGATGTCCAGTCGTTTGACGGTGCGCTCGTCGTTCGTGCGAGCGCGCAGCAATTGCACGTGGCCTGATATGAGATTGAGCGGCGTGCCTACTTCGTGCGCGAACTGCGCTGCAAGCTGACCCGACGCAGCCAATCGTTCGAGCTGAGTCAATTGCCGCTGCATCTCGAATAATTCCAGGTTGGCCTCTTCGAGTTGCTCTTTGCGGTCTGCGATTTCGGCAGTAGCTTCATGCACTCGGTCTTCGAGCCTGCGCTGTTCGAGGTTGAGTTGTTCGGTCATCTGCCGTATGCGCCCCAGCATTCGATTGAACCTGGAAGCAAGCAAACCGATTTCGTCCGGCGCTGTTGGCTCAACTTCAGCCGCAAGGTCGCCGGATTCGGCTTTCGACATCGCAAGCAGCAAATTATCAATCGGCTTATAGACGATATGGCGAAACAGAAAATAGGTCATTAACGTGATAGTGACAATAGCAAGCAGCATCAGCGGCCACATCAAGCGGCGAAGCTCTGCCGCCGAGCTTTGATTTTCGTCGAAGGCGAGCAGCACGCTGACGGCCCCGATTTGGACCGAGCCCGTGCCCTCCAACACGTTGATGGTTGCCTTCGCGCCTACCAAACGATTCTGCCCTTCCTGTCGCACGGTGACG
>DATEKX010000738.1:0-2519 GCA_035277165.1 Blastocatellia bacterium
CGGAAGGGTGGAGCTACTATCAACTCGAAATCACGTACAGCCGCTTCGAGCGCGTAATAAAAATTCCCTGCGACCTCTCGCAGGCAGAGATGCGCATCGAATGTATTGATGGGTGGCTCATACTTCACGTCGATTGCAACGGGTAGGGGTCAGAGGCCGGTGAGTTCGAGATTTCAAATTTCACATTTGAAATCTTTTCTTGTCGTCCCCCGTCCCCAGTTTTACAGAGGAATAAACGAATGGCACAGAACATAACACAGGAACAAGAACTGAAAACATTGGAGTTGCCGATAATGCCGCTTAGAAACACTGTCGTGTTTCCATCGGGCATTTCTCCTTTGACAGTCGGGCGACCGCTTTCGCTCGCAGCAGCGGAAGCCGCGCTCGCTACGGAAGAGAAAATACTCGGTGTGATAGCGCAGCGCGAAGATCAGGACACAGAGCCTACGCCCGCAAACCTCTATCAGATCGGCGCGCTCGTAGTCATAAATAGAATGATGCGTTCGCCGGGCGCAGAAGACGTGCTTCACCTCATAGTGCAAGGGCAAGAGCGATTTCGAGTCATAGGATTCACAGAGCAATTGCCTTATCTGAAAGCGCGAGTCGAGATTTTGCCTGAGCCTGTCCGCGAGCCTACGCCTGAAGTAGAAGCGCTCCAGCGCAACATACAGGCGCTCGTGCAGAAAGCGCTCACGCTGTTGCCCAACGTTCCGCCCGAAGTCCGTAACATCATCGTTCAGGCGGACGACGCAGTGCGACTGGCTTACTTCCTCGGCTCCATGCTCGACCTGGATGTCAATCAAGAGCAGGCTTTGCTTGAAGCCAACACAGAAGGCGAATTGCTCCGATTGATGCACACGTACCTGACGCGCGAAGTCGAGGTGCTTGAGATAAGAAGCAAGATATCGAATCAGGCTCAGGAAGAATTGGGCAAAGCCCAGCGCGATTACATATTGCGCGAACAGATGAAACAGATTCAAAAAGAGCTTGGCGAGACGGAGCCTGAACAGGCCGAGGCTGCGCTGCTTCGCGAGCGACTGGAAAAGGCAGAGCTGCCCGAAGATGTTCGCACGGAAGCAGAGCGCGAGTTGCGCCGCCTTGAGCGGTTGCCAGCAGCCGCGCCCGATTATCATGTTATTCGCACTTATCTGGAATGGGTCATCGAATTGCCGTGGAATAAGGGCACCGATGACAGTCTCGATTTGAACAACGCTCGCGCAGTGCTTGACGAAGATCATTATGATCTCGACGACATCAAAGAGCGAATACTCGAACACCTCGCTGTTATAAAGCTCAACCCGAAGACGAAAGCGCCGATACTGTGTTTCGTCGGCCCACCCGGCGTTGGCAAAACAAGCCTCGGCCAGTCAATCGGAAGAGCGATGGGCCGCAAGTTCGAGCGAATGTCGCTGGGCGGCGTTCGAGACGAGGCAGAGCTCCGCGGACATCGCCGCACCTACATAGGCGCGCTGCCCGGAAGAATCATTCAGGCGTTGCGCCGCGCAGGCGTGAACAATCCTGTGATGATGCTGGACGAAGTAGACAAGCTGGGCGCGGATTTCAGAGGCGACCCGGCATCTGCGCTGCTTGAGATACTCGACCCGGCGCAGAACTTCTCGTTTCGCGATCATTATATTGACCTGCCGTTCGATCTTTCGAAGGTGTTTTTCATAGCGACTGCGAACTCGCTTGCGCCGATACCTCCCGCGTTGCGCGACCGCATGGAGATAATCCAGTTGTCGGGCTACAGCGAAGAGGAGAAGCTTCACATAGCGAAGCGTTATCTTGCGCCGCGCCAGATCAGAGAAGCGGGGCTTGGCGAAGAACAGCTTCAAATCACGGACGATGCGATTCAGGCAATAATCAGCCGCTACACGCGCGAGGCCGGTGTCAGACAGCTTGAGCGCACCATCGGGCGGCTTGCTCGCAAGATAGCGCTGAAGGTCGCGCGCGAAGAAGGCGACGTGTTCACAATCACGCCGGACGATTTGGAAGATTATCTCGGCCACGAGCGATTCTTCCACGAGATGGCGCGCGAGATATTGCCTCCGGGCGTGGCTACAGGGCTTGCGGTCACAGAGATGGGCGGGGAAGTTCTGTTCATCGAAGCGACGCTGCTGCCCGGCTCGAAAGGGCTTACGCTCACGGGGCAGCTTGGCGAAGTGATGCAGGAGTCTGCGCGGGCGGCGCATAGCTATTTGTGGTCGCACAGCGATGGGCTGGGCATAGATTGCAAATCGGTGTTCGACAAAAACGGCGTGCACGTGCACGTTCCTGCGGGCGCGATTCCGAAAGATGGCCCGTCGGCTGGAGTGGCTATCATTTCGGCGCTTGCGTCATTGTGCGCAGGTCGTCCCGTGAGAAGCGATACGGCGATGACGGGCGAGATCACGTTGAGCGGCCTCGTGTTTCCAGTCGGCGGAATCAAAGGCAAAGTGCTTGCGGCGCGGCGCGCGGGAATGAAGCGCGTCGTTTTGCCAAAGCGTAACGAGCCTGACTTGAAAGACGTGCCCGAAGAG
>DATEKX010000739.1:0-5773 GCA_035277165.1 Blastocatellia bacterium
TAGCACATCATTCACCTCATGAGCATGCAGCAGCTTTTTGATAACGATCATCTTTGATAGGATTGCAACCGAATAGAGGTGAACCGTATGGCAAAAGCGATTGATATGCATGTCCACTTGCCGACAGCGAGTTTTCTGGACGGGGCTATAAGACCGTTCAAGGTCGCGGCAGAGACTTTCTTTCGCAGCACTGTGCCTGTGCGCGAGATGGACGAAGTAGCAAGGCTTTATGAATCGTTGGACATAATCGGCGTGTTGCTCGCGTGGGATGCCGAGACCGCAACAGGGTTGCCGCCGCTCACTAACGATGAAGTCGCTGCGATAGTCAAAAAATATCCGCGCCAGTTCGTAGGATTTGCTTGCGCTGATCCGTGGAAAGGCAAGCGCGCGGTCGAAGAGATGGAACGCGCAATCACTGAACTGGGAATGAAGGGCGCGAAGTTTCATCCCGGCATTCAAGCTTTTCATCCGAATGACACGCGGTTTTATCCGCTTTACAAAAAGATAAGCGAGTTGGGAGTGCCCGCGTTGTTTCACACAGGGACTAACGGATTAGGCGCAGGCACGCCGGGCGGGATGGGAATAAAGATGGATTACACGCGACCGATTTATCTGGATTCGGTCGCAGCGGATTTTCCCGAACTGACCATCATCGGCGCGCACCCGGCCTGGCCCTGGCACGAAGAGATGCTTGCGATCATCGGTCATAAATCGAATGTGTTTATGGATCTGTCGGGCTGGTCGCCTAAATATATTCCGAAAGCGATAATGGACGAAGCCCGCTCGCGGCTGCAAGATCGGATTCTTTTCGGCAGCGATTACCCGTTCATCCAGCCTGAGCGATGGCTTGCTGATTTCGATTCACTCGATGGCTTTAAGCCCGAAGTGCGGCAGAAGATTTTGTACGACAATGCTGCGAGGATTTTGAAACTGTAGATATTGAAGTGGTAGATATTCTCCGCGAGTGAATACGCTTCCTCATTCCCCTCAGATTCGCATTCACTCGCGGAGTGTAGCAAGGCAACGGCTCAATGATTAAAGAGCCATTGCTCGAAGATTTGCGATTCCTCTTTCTTGCCGCTGAATCGCGCGCGGTTGCGGCCCGTCAGCGCTAACACTTCTGCGTGATGCTGACCTGCGCGGTCGCCTATGCGCTCGAAGTAAGCGTAGAGCCTCGCGATTGCAGCGATGGACTGCTTTGCCGCTTCAACAGTCCTGAAGCTCAGGATGTTGCGGAATTGTCGGCTGTAGGTGTTCTGATCTCGCGCCGTTGTGGTGTAAAGATCAAAGTAGCCGGTTATCAGCCCTGCATTCTGCAACACGCTCGCAACGTAACTCGGACGAGTCTTCACCGTCCGAGCAATCTCGCTGATGTCAGATACGCCGCTGCGATGGAGTTCAAGTATCTGACTCTTTTTTGAATCCTTCCGCTCGCGATGGCGGCCTTCTTTCGGAGGCTCAACCAGCGGCGGATTTGCCATTTGATTAAATAGAAATTCTTGTTCCTGCATTTTCAACCTCCTAACTTCTTCCGATCAGCAGGAGCGTCTGTCAGCCTGCGTGACGGAATTCATCCGCATCGGCAGTCTTTGATTTCAAGTGATCAATAAAGGCGCTCGCTGCGCGACGCGAAAGTTCTTCCGGCCTGCACTTGAGAGCTTCAAGACATTCCGTCTCTGCATTCACGCCTTGAGAATTCGCAATCGCGCGTATGGCGACCAATTGCTTTGGCGTAACCAGATCAGCCATAGTCTTTGCCACGGGGTCACGCGGGAATTGCTGTTGATTTCCATTCATCGCATCACCGTTTTTTTGAGGCGCGGCCTCTTCTTCTCTGCGATACAATTCGCGCGCGATGCCGAACTTTACAGCCGCGCGCTTGAGCGCATCATGCTCGGCCTTCTTGATTCCCTTTTCATCATAAGCAGAGCCTGTGCCCACGCCCTGGCGCGTCACGCCTTGAATAGTTATCGAAGCCGTGATCGCAACGTAATCGCCGATCTGTTTTATGTTCAGTACCTCGTGAGACCAATTCGGGCAGATGCGGTCGAGCAAGTCTGCAACAACATGCCATTCAACGTAATCAACTTCGTGCTCGCGCCCCGAATGATCTCTCCACCCGATTCGTTGCCTGACAAGCTCAGGCGAAACGGCTTGCGACAGCTCTTTGAGCGTTTCGGCAAACGGCATAACGATCACCTCTCCTCCGTTTCCATTCCCCTGATACTCTTCCCTCTTTGCGTCCGCGTTTTCTTCATCAGGAGGCTCAAGGTGAAACTTCACCGCAAAGATGTGCTCGCAACGAAAGCGAGGCTCTTGCTCTGCGCGCTCTTGAAACTCCGAACACGAACAACGTATGCGATTTTCTTCGTCGCGCCAGACGCGAAACGACTCTTTTCTGATTCCGGGCGACACGACGTTGAATCCATCGTAATCGCGCTCAACCATCCCCATCGCTGCGATTGTTTTCGCTCGATTCATAAGCAATTTTGAATTTTCGACTGCTGCGCTCATCTTCGGATTTCTCCTTCGTAGAGTGAAATAGATATGCTGACTTTTTCCGGCTCGAACTCGTTCAAAGGCTGTTGCGCTTCATTGATTTCAATGGCTCCGAGCCGCGCTTCCAGTTCTTTGACCTGACGGCTCAGTTGCCCGATCCGCCGCCAGAGAGCGTCAAAACTCTCCCAGATTTCTTCAGAATGGGAGGACATCGCTTTTGCCTTCTTTCATCTCAAGCCGTACCAGAGAGAAACTCTCTGATTGCTCTAAATCGGCTGAAAATTCCATCTCTGTCTCCAGTTGAGATGACCAGAACTCGTAGCCCTGCCACGCGCTCAGTTCCGCTATCTCATCCGAATTCCAACTGTAACCGCTCTTTTGATGCCCTTCGTTCATAACCATTTTCCTCTTTGTTTCATACGTGAAACATTGTACCATTGTTCCGAATCTGTTTCAAGCATAAATAAGATGTTGCAAGTACGATACAAGTTGTGTTATAAAAATTAAGAAAGGTAAGGAAGGAGGGGTTTATCTATATGACGGAACCCACATTGAATATTGTAGAGCTGGGTGAATACGTGAAGCGCAAGAGGCAGGAAGAGAAACTGTCGCTCAGAGAGGTGGCAGTTAATATCAACGTGAGCGCCTCGACGCTTTCGCGTATTGAGAATGGGATTGGCGTGCCCGACAGTGCGACTCTGGCGCGGCTGGCATCGTGGCTTGGGATACCGCTTGAGCGATTGATGAGAGGTTCGCTTCTGGGTGAAAATGGAGAGGTAGGAAACGCTGACGCTTATGTGGAGCCGGTCATCTACTATCCGACTGAATCCACGCCGAGCATAGTCGAAGCGCATCTTCGGGCTGATCGTAATTTGAAGCCCGATATGGCGAAGGCTCTGGCAGAGCTTTTCCGTGTTGCATATTCTCAATTCTCGAACAAGCAGAACGATCAAAATGGATAGCGACGAGAGGCAACAGGCTCACGCGACAGAAACGATTGATGATATGCTACCGCCCACGGCAAAGCGCCGTGTGTACGAGCGCATCGCGCTCAAGATTCGCGAATTCGCAGCCGCGCCTGTTGACCAGCCCCTCAATCCCTGGAATCTGGCCCCCTTCGTTAAAATCCACGTAATGAATCTCAAAGATGTCGAAGGGCTTTCAGACGAAAGCCGCAAGCTTCTGCTTGGCGACAGCGGCAAGAGCTGGTCGGGTGGGGCGAGCCGCCCTCTCCCCGATGGATGGCGACTGGTGTTTCTCAATCCCAATCACACGCGCGAACGGCAGGCGGCAACTTTGATGGAAGAGATTTGCCACGTCATACTGGGCCATTCGCCGACTCGGTTGATGCACGCAGAAGAGACCAGTAAAGGAATTCGCTTCCGCAATTTCGATAAGAATCAGGAAGAGGTAGCCTATGCAGTAGGCGCGGCCACTCTGATTCCCTATTTCTCATTGAAGCAGGCGGTCGCAGCCGGGTTGAACTCTGACGCAATCGCGCGGCGCTACGGTGTGAGCCGCGACCTGATCGAATATCGAATCAAAGTTTGCCGCCTGTGGACCGATTACAAACAACGCCGCGCTTAGGCAATTTGCTCCCTTCCTGACTCGTCGCCTGAAACACATCTGACTTTATCTCATATTAATTTGGAGGCTCGAAGCATCGCCCTCTTCGCCAGAACTTGATCGAGGCGTAGACAGTAAGGGGTCTTTTACTTATAATGCACACACCCCTTGGGTTGACGCTTTGGATGAGAGGAAAGCAAAGTGGGCAACCTTTGTAAGTCCCGTTCGACGGGCGGACGACAGTGGATAAGGAACGCGGTTGAAGCGCAGGAGCTCAGTAGCCGGGCCGCGAGACTATACGAAAAACCACATCTATCGCGCCAAACGCGAAGCGGGTATACCCCCAAACTTATATCATCAAATCTATCAACTGCTGCTTCATATCGGTTGAGTTGTTCTAGCCCTCATTACTCTATTTTCTATCAGGCGCAACTGTCGAAAGATGCAACCTGCAGTTCGTTTGCAGTTATCTAAGCTACGGAGAGGAGAGACGGGCCGTGTTAGAAAAGATACTGGTTGTTGATGATAGCGATGATACGCGTGAGATGATGGCGAAGCTTTTAGAGCTTGAATCTTTCATAGCTATCACGGCTGAAGATGGCAGAAAAGGATTCGATAGGGCTAAGGCTGAACGACCTGACATTATCATCACGGACATCAATATGCCCAACATCAACGGCATTGAGATGATCAAGATGTTGCGCAACGATTCTGAGGTTAGCAATGTGCCGATAATGGCTATTACTGCCTACGGCCACGCGGTCGCGGCAGAAGCTATCGAGGCAGGAGCCAATCATGCTTCGACTAAGCCCATAGAGTTTGAATCCCTGCTGAACGGAATCAGGCAGTTGCTCTCTGCGTCCAAAGATAACATTGAGAATAATTGTTGTTAGGCAACCGAAATTCTTCAAAACCCGACGGCCCGCTGCAATTCACAAGCAGCGGGCCGTCGCGTTTTCAGAGCCGGTGATGAAGATTGTTTCAGGTTACTTCAAGACCTGCGTAATGACTTCCATTGGTACATTGCCTGTGATTTTAACATCAATGTCTGCGCCCGTGACGGTCACGGTTTTCAACGCGCTGACAAGCGGCGCCATCTTCGCATCGTTCGATGCGCCGAGGAAGCCCCGTGCCATGTCGAGCAATCCATTCAAGCGGTCGGCTATGCTCTTGGCGTGTTCGGCGGTGTCGCTGCGCAATGTCGCAATGAGGTCTACGCCGGAAGCAACATCAACGCTTCCGAAGACCATCTTGACTGAATCAAAATCGGGAAGCGGCAACTCGCTAGACTTTAAGCCGCTTGTCATCGAAGGAGTGACGGTCATAGCAAATCGTATTGCAGCCGACGGATTCTGCGCGATTGCTTCAATAAGTTTCGCGTTCTGCGCAATGCTTTGACGAGCCCCTAGCTTCGTATCAATCGAAGCGCGAACTGCTGCTGGCGAGCCTACGACAGCCGTCCTCGAATCGTAAAACACAAACGCTCCGTCATCTTTCTTATGACGAAACTCGCCGCCCTTGGCTTGCCCGTCACTGGAGGTCTTTACCGAGTCGGCGCTGAATATTTCGTAGTTTTTGTATTTCTCAGAGGTGAGCTTCACCTTTGGGTTTGCGCGCAAACGCGAGAGCACATCATTTTGATCGAACCCGCCCGATACTGCGACAGCAGGGTTGTTGTGTGTGCCTTCGCCCGAAAACGTCAGCGCGA
>DATEKX010000740.1:0-3799 GCA_035277165.1 Blastocatellia bacterium
CAGCCGCAAGCTGGCGAGCTTCTTCTGTGTTGACTACATCGTAAGGAACTGCTGAAACAAGTTCTGCTTTCTCTTTGGGTGGGCGCTCGGCTTTAAAGCCACGAATGGTTGCCATCTGTCAGTCTCCGGTTTGTAGGATGAGCCGCGACCGAGATCGCAGCGAATATGGAATGCTAGGGCGCGCGCGCAGTGCTGTCAACTTGCGCAGGCAAATCTGATCTATGTGGACCTTCTTCCGGGATGGCCACCTCCCTGAATGGGTATGGGGCTGCGACATTGATCTCATGAAAGCCCCGATCTAAAATACTATTCGATTTCGACTCGTTCGCTTAAAAGCACATCTCGTTAAAACTCAAGAGTGAGTTCTGCCTGAGGTAGTATCATGCGTAATGCCCCCATTCGCGCCGTCGCTCTTTTATGCCTGTTCATTATCCCCATGACGCTTTTCCCGCAAAGCCGGAAAGCTGATGATTTGCCCGCTTCTGTTCTATCTGATAACCAAGCTAACTGGATAGGCCCAAACGCGCTGGGCGCTTTCGTGCGCAAGATTGTTGACGGGCGGGTCGTCTGTCTTGAAGCAAGCGCTGCGCAAGCTCGCAGCATAAAAGAGCGCGACCTGACAATGAGCAGGCTTACGCCCGATTCAGATAAAACAGGCTTGAAAATAATTATTCGCGGCACCGCACAGTTGCAGGGTTTCCCTCTGGCAATAGAAGCCTTCAAACGCGCTGCTTTTCAATGGGAAAATCTGGTTCGCACTCCGATAACTGTCGTCATAGATGTTGATTTCGGCCCGACCTTATTCGGCAGGCAGTTCGATGAAAAGATAGTCAGCAGCACAGATGCTCAGGTTCTCGGAGGCAATGCTCTCTATCCGGCAATTCGAGCCGGTTTGATTTCCGAAGCATCCACATCTGCAAAAACAGCGCTCTATAATTCGCTTCCCGCTAAAGCTGCGCCCACAGACATTGGAAGCTCCGCAGGCATGACGGCTTCATCTGCAACGCTGCGCGCTTTAGGTATAATCAACGAATCAGCCAACCCTGACATTGAATCAAACAGTTTCGGACTGCCTCCGGCCATCGGTTTGAACTCGGAGTTTGATTTCGACTTTGACTCCGGCGACGGCGTTGACGCAAACAAGTTGGATTTTGAATCCATAGCTCTGCACGAAATAGGCCACGTGCTCGGGTTCATATCTTTCGTAGGCCAGCAGGAAATGGATTCTTCGATAGACCCGGAGCTTTCAATCTGGGACTTGTTCAGGCTGCGTCCCGGTGACGCTCAAAAAGATTTTGCCGCTACTGAACGGGTGCTGTCTTCAGGAGGAGATCAGAGCTTTTACGATGGCAGCGGGTTGCTGGCTTTATCAACCGGGCGACCTGACGGCGCGGGCGGAGACGGGGCGCAGGCGTCGCATTGGAAAGACGACAGGCTGACAGGCCAATACACAGGCGTGATGGACCCGACCCTTGAATTGGGCGAACACCAATTCATAACCGATAACGATATTGATGTGCTCTATACAATCGGCTATCGCACTCGCAGCGTGATAGACCAAACACTTCTCATCCCTCTTGTTTCCGGTCGCCCTCAGGCAGGAGGCATGGTAGCGCCGCCGCTGGGTCTGGGCGTTCTCAGTCATACACATTACTCAATCGCAGTTCCGTCTGGAGCTACTCAACTCAAAATAGAATTGAATGGAACTCAGGACGTAGACTTGTTTGCACGGTTCGGCCAGCCGGTAGTGCTTATAGGTCATAATCCAAAGACCGATTATATGGCTACGACCGATTCAAACTCGGAAACGATAATCATCACTTCGTCCGATACTCCGCCTCTTCGCCAGGGAACTTACTATATGGCTATGGCGAATTTTGGGCCGGGTGATGCGGAGTTCACACTTACAGCGACCGTCACCGGAGGCAATGACAGCGGAACTGTTAATCGCGCGCCCGTCGTCTTCAATATCAAACCAGATCTTGAAGGCGATGCTTTGAGACTCGACTATGCGGCCATAGATCGCAATGGCGATTTTGCGACGGCAGAAGTGAGCCTCCTTGATGAAGCGGGACGCGCGGTTAATTCAATGACTAGCTCTGCGGTCAACTTTGGCGACGCGACTCACGTTGAATCTCAATTAGCGATCACGGGGCTTAATACAATTCCTACAGCGGTCAAAGCAACTCTGGTCTTGATTGATCGCGCTGGAAACAGAAGCGCCGAAACAATTGTCGATTTCAGCAAAGCTCAGACGGGCGGGCTTGCGTTACTGAGCGCTTCTTTCGACGGAGCGAAACTTAAATTAAATGTGCGCGGAGTCGCGACTAATCTGGCTTTGGAAATCAACGGGCAAACGGTCGCGCCGCCGCGAAAGATCAAGACAAATGGCTCAGGCAGCAAACTGACGATCAAAGGTCGCGCCGAACAATTAGCTCTTAAGCCGGGAGCCAATCGGATTCGCATGAAAAACATCAATGGATGGTCCAATATCTTTATACTCAATAAGGCAGATTGAAATCAGGATTATTCATTCTCAGAAGAGAAGAGAAATGATCCAAAGCCCTGAAAGGGCGAAATTCAATAGCCGGGGGCATCGCCCCCGGTCAGCCAGCCAACCGCATCCTGACCCTGAAAGGGTCACATTATTAGAAAATAAGGGTTCGACCCTTTCAGGGTCTGTTGATTTCGGCGTGATTTTCCGGGGGCGATGCCCCCGGCTATTAAATATGTCCCCTTCGGGGACTGTTTTCAATTTCGCACTCGCTCAGGCTCTTTCAGTTCAAGCGTGGTGTGTTCGGTAACGGATGAAATCGAAATAGAGCGATCAGTATCAGCCGCCGCAGGCAGTTGATTGAGGTTTGCTGCGGTAATCGCTTTGTCACCAGCTTTCTCTTTCGGAGCCAGTGCGCGTTTTGCATGATTGATGCGTATAAGGCCGAATGTGATTAGCGGAACCGCTACTAAAAGCAAGATCAGCAGGTTCAGTATCACTCCAAACTTGTCGCCTCCGAGAAAGAAGTTTGCCAGAATATTGAGCTTGGCAACGCCCACAACGATGAGGCCGATGGCGACAAACATTGAGCCTTTATTGAGATATGTGTTTGCGTCGTCAACTCTGCCTTCGAGCGCGGCGACGTGAGCCGTCAGTTGATGCCCGCAAGCCCTGCAATACTTTTGCTCAACCCTGTTTTGAGTTCCGCATTTAGGGCAAAACATTTTCTTTCCTCCGCTCGCTGCTTTATCATACGGCGATAGAATAAAGATGTTGCATGCGGATAACAAGGAGTATTCACCCCCATGTCTAATGATAATTCCGAATCTTTTGTGCTCAGCGAGCGCGAGGGCGCGATACTTGTGCTCACGCTCAACCGGCCAGATAAAAGCAATTCGCTTCATCCTGATCTGGTCAAGCAATTGTCCGCAGCCCTCAAGGATGCCGAAGCCGATTCGAGTCTAAACGTCGTTGTGATAACCGGCGCGGGTCGCAGTTTTTCGGCGGGTCTCGATTTGCAGTTGCTGATCAACTGGACGATGGAAGAGAAACTCGCGTATCTCGACACGGTGACGACGATGTTTCACCGCGTGTGGATGTTGCCGCAGCCAGTGATTGCTGCTGTTAACGGCCCGGCCATCGCGGGCGGCTTCGATCTGGCAGCGTTTTGCGACATAAGGCTCGCCGCCAGTGAAGCCCTGTTCGGTCAGGCTGAAATCAACATCGGCCTGACGCAGATCATTCACCCGCTCTACAAATCAATCGGGCTTGCGCGAGCTAAAGAGCTTGCGATGACGGGCCGTA
>DATEKX010000741.1:0-7358 GCA_035277165.1 Blastocatellia bacterium
GTTTGGGGGTACTCGACATCGCTGTCGGAAAATTTACCGCCGAGCTTGCTCGTCAAAATGACATTGGCACAACCATCACATCATTTCTACCTGAGCCGTGGGCAAGAATTTAATGAAGATTTAAGATTCAGGCTCTTCCCACTGCCAGCATTTGAGTTGCCAATCGTGACCTTCGACGGCTACGGCACCAGCAAACCCTGAGCCCGGAAATAACTCAAGCAGTTTCCAGCGAGATGTTTCTTTGCTCCCTCCGCCAGTGTATAAAAGCGCTGCCGTATCGCCCGGCTTGAGCGATACGGCAAACCTGCTCAACGGCATAGAAAGCCCTTCGCCTATGGCCTTGATATAGGCTTCCTTCCGAGTCCAGCAATTGAAAAAAGCTTCCGCCTGCTCGCCTGCATCTAGCGCGCGCAGCGCTCTTACCTCCTGATCTGAAAAGAAATGCTCTGCGATCTGCTCATCTGCCACATCAGCGCGAATCCACTCCAGGTCAATGCCGAGGTCGCGGCCTATGGTGAAAGCAAATAGCGCAACGCCCTTTGAGTGAGACAGATTGAAGCTGAGAGCTGAGCCTCCGAATTCTCTGGCAAGCGATGGCTTTCCGTATTTTGTATATTCAAAGCGGAGATCATTTGCGCGCGTATCGAGGTAGCGACCAAGTATGTCTCTGAGGATGCCGCGCGCATTGATAAAATGGCTTCGGTCGTGCTTGAAATGAAACCGGTTGGCTCTGTCCTGCTCATCCCCGGTTAGCGTAGCAAGTAATCTTTCTTCGCATGCTTGTGAGCGAACCAACTCGGCCCGCCAAACATGTACTTCGCTGCCCGAAAGCTTCAAACCCAAAGGCGGGCTGATCCAACCTTCCTTCATATCCTTGCGGCCTTTCTTGATATTCACTTCGACTGTAGAGTTTTTGGCTTCACCAATAGTCAACCGGAATTATACAATCACGGAACGAAACGCGCCGAGCGAATTCACATATTTCGCTGGCCACACAAATTTCAAACAAGGAGCTTGACTATGAATCGCCGACCGAATAACGCAGTAAAAAAAATCATCAGCATCGCTTTCTGGATGTTCTGCGCGCTGGCGCTTCAGGTCAACGCTCAAGAAACAGCACTCGACCGATACATCGCAAAACCAGACCCCAGCTATGGCTGGAAGCTGGCCAACACCGTTTCAGGTCAGGGCTATAAAGGCTACATTCTTGAGTTGAGTTCGCAGACCTGGCGCAGCGCAACAGAAGTAGATCGCCCGGTCTGGAAACACTGGTTGACGATCATCAAGCCCGACAAAGCTACAAGCAACAAGGCGCTGCTTTTTATCGGCGGCGGCAGTAATAAAGATACTGTGCCTGCCGCAGTCTCTGAGCGGACGTTGAGTTTTGCGATGGAAACAAACACTGTGATAGCCGAACTCGGCATGGTTCCAAATCAACCGCTCTTCTTTTCGGATTCAAAAGAGAAGGGGCGCTCTGAAGATGATCTCATTGCTTACAGCCGCATCAAACAGATCAATACGGGTGACGATGAATGGCTCGTGCGACTGGCAATGGTCAAAAGCGGCGTGCGCGCGCTGGACGCTGTTCAGGAATTCCTTGCAAGCGAAGCGGGAGGGCGACTGAAGATAGACCAGTTTGTCGTTTCAGGAGGGTCGAAGCGAGGCTGGACTACGTGGCTTGTCGGCGCGGTTGATAAACGAGTGATCGCCATCATGCCTACGGTCATTGACGCGCTCAACTCTGAAGCAATCACTCGCCATCACTTCGAGGCATACGGCTTCTTCTCGCCTGCGCTTAACGACTATGTCAATCACAAGATTTTCCCGGACAAGATCGGCACGCCTGAATATCAGCACATACTGGCGGTTGAAGACCCTTACAATTATCGCAACAGAGAGCGGCTTAAAATACCCAAATACCTTGTGAATGCATCGGGCGATCAATTCTTTCTGCCGGACAACTCGCAGTTCTATTTCGGAGAGCTTCGAGGCGAGAAATACCTGCGCTATGTTCCCAACGCCAAGCACAACCTTGCAGGCAGTGATGCGCGCGAAAGCCTTCAAGCGTTTTACGAAGCAGTGCTGGCGGGAAGACATCGGCCAGAGTTTTCATGGAAAAAACAGAAAGATGGTTCGATAACAGTCACGGTCAAAGATAAGCCGAAAGAAATAAAGCTGTGGCAGGCGACGAATCCCAAAGCGCGCGACTTTCGCGTAGATACAATCGGCAATGCATATACGAGCACGCCTTTGAAAGAGCAAAAGCCCGGCGTTTATATCGGGCGAGTTGAGAAACCTGCGCAAGGCTACACGGCATTTTTCGTCGAGTTGACTTACGACAGCGGAGGCAAATATCCGTTCAAGTTCACGACCGAAGTCAGCGTCGTTCCAGATGTTTTGCCGTTCAATTTTAAGGACGCTAAGAAGTGAGATTGTAGGGGCAGGGCTTGTCCCTGCCCGGATCATGACCGTCATGGCTGTAAAGCCATTCGGGCAGGGACAAGCCCGCGCCGCGCGAAGCGCATCATGCGCCATCGCCCCTACATGGATTTCTCTCTAGCGCACGCCGGGCGTGGGCGCATTTCCCGCCGCGCCCTGTTTCAGGTATTTGTCATACCACGCCAGGTATCGTTCGTATCGGTCTCGCACATAGCTCGGTCGCTGGATGCCGTGAAACTCGTTCGGATAAATTACAAGCTGAGTTTCAACGCCGAGACTCTTGAGCGCCTGATACATCTGCTGGCTGCCTTCAATCGGCACATTGAAGTCGCGCTCGCCGCCCATAAATAACGTTGGCGTCTTGATGCGGTCGGCGTGCAGAAATGGATAGGACAGTTTCACGTAAGTTTCCCACGCTTTCGGATTCCACGGCGGGCCGATTTCGTGATCGTACTGAATGATGTATTGATCGGTTCCGTAAAACGAGATGGTGAAAGCCGTGCCCGCTCCACTGGTCGCCGCTTTAAACCTCGTGTCACTGGCGATCAGGTAGTCGGTCAATATACCGCCGTAGCTCCAACCTCCAACGCCCAATCTGTCAGGGTCGGCAACGCCCATCTTGATGACGTGATCTACGCCCGCCAGCAAGTCTTCAACTTCGTAATGCCCCCAATCTGCGAAGATCGCGCGCGAGTATTTCTGGCCGCGACCGGAACTGCCTCGATAGTTCACCGCAAGCACAGCGTATCCGTTCGCAGCGAACCATTGCCGCTCGACGCTGAATGAATGTTGATCCTGCCCGTTCGGCCCTCCGTGAATGCGCAACAGCAATGGAACCTTAGTCCCTGCCACGTAACCCACAGGCTTAGTCAACAAGCCATGCACTTCTGTGCCGTCTTTGCTCTTAAAGCTGACCTCTTCTGTGACGCCGATATTAAGCTCGGCAAACAGCGCGTCGTTTTGATGCGTGAGCTGGCGCAGAGCGCCGCCATCAATCGCATACACTTCTGTGAATTTTTCGTTGTCGCTCGAAAGCACAACTGAGCGCCCGTTTTCAATATCCCAACTCGACACGACGATTGGCGACTTTAGCATTCGCTCTGCGCTCCCGCCTGCTAAACTCGCTCGCGCAGGATAGACCGAGCGGTCATCGGTTACTAAGAAGTTGACCGATTTTCCATCTGCGCTGAAGCGCGGTGACGAGATGCCTCGGTCGAGGTCTTCAACCGCTTTCACTCGTGTGGGCGCGCCGCTTCCGTCGGCAGCTATAACAGCCAGATGATCCATATTGTAAGCGCCGTATTTTTTCTCGTCGCCTTCGAGGAACGTGAGCCATTTGCCATCAGGACTCCATTCAACGCGCGAACGCCCTCCGCGACTGCTCACCTGCGTCAACTGTTTTACAGTAGCGCCCGGCTTCGCGTCCGCCACAAAAATCTGCCCTGACGGCTCGCGGTCCGGGTCATCCACGCGATTGCTCATAAAAGCGATGCGTGTGCCATCGGGCGACCACGAAGGCGCTGTTTCATCCCATTTATCTTTGGTCAGACGGTCCAGTTTTTTCGTCGCTATATCGAACAAGTAGATGTAGCTGTGGCGGCCTGAGAGCAGATACCCCTGCACATCCTGCTTGAAGCGATAACGATCTATGACGATTGGCTTGGGCACTTTCGGCTTGCTGGGAGCGCCTTCTGCCGCGTCAGTCGCGGGCGGCTCGGCATCGGGGTCGGGGTCGCCAATTACAAGAGCCAGACGTTTCGAGTCCGGCGACCATTCGTAGCCCTGTAGCCTTCCTTTGAGTTCGGTAAGCTGAAACGCTTCGCCGCCGCTGCGATCGAGCAGCCAGACCTGATTGCCTTTGGCTTTGCCGGGTCGTGCAGATGTGAACGAGAGATATTTTCCGTCCGGGCTCCATCGCGGCGACGATTCGCTATCCTGGCTCCATGTCATCTGGCGATTATTCTTGCCATCGAAGCCAACCATCCAGATATGAGAGTTGGATTTATCATCCTTGACGTTTACGGTCGAGATTACGTAAGCGACCCACTGACCGTCGGGCGACAACTGCGGGTCGCGAACATCGCGAAATCGAGCCAGATCATCAAGCTTGAGCGGACGACGCGCAGTTTGCGCCGACATCGCGGTCACGGAAACAAGAATTAGCACTAAGGCATAGAATGATCTTTTAGTAATCATAAAATTTTCCTCTTTCGGAACGGGCACTATCCGTTTGAAAATACGGCGAGATGATTTGTCACCTCCGAGATGCGAGGAAGCGATTGAACTCCTCGACGCTCGCAGTCAAGCTGGTCTCGCCGGACTTACTGCTGCTCATTTGAACAAGCGCGCAGATGCGCCTGTTGATGTCTTCGCCAAGTTTGTTGTCGAGAGGCGCAAGCACTACGCCAAGCTGTAGCGGGCGAGCGTCAGTGCCCATCCGCGCGCGCAATCGCTCAGGGATGTTCAGACTCAGGAATATCAATCCGCACCCGGTCGCCATTTCAGCTTGAGCATAAAGCGACTGTGTTTGCTCGTTGCGTTCGCCGGGGATATTTGGAGTCTTGCGCGCTGTGTCCTGTGTGGACTGCGCCAGTTGCCCGAGCTGGCCTGATGCTTCAGGGTTCTTAGCCTCGCGCCCTTGTTTCTGCTCTTCTTCGGGTTTCTTTTCAGGTTCTTCGTCGGATGCGCTGGGCCACGGATCGGTAGTTTTAGCCATCGCGCCCGCAATGCCCGCTTTCACAGTTTCGGCAGCGCGCGTCTGGCGGCCCAGTCGAAATTCTCCGATCAATTGCAACTTGCCGCCGACGATCTCTGCTTTCGACAGCGCGAAAGAAAAATCTGCCGGGCGACCGTTTGCCATAAATCGTCCTTCGATTGCGCGCCCTTGCATCTGCCCGTTGATCACTCTCAAAGGCTCTACCTTGCGCGCAACGCTACTCTTCTTCGCCTGAGCCGCGACGGTTTGCAGAGGCGTGAAAGTGACTCCCAGAGCCAGTAACAAGGCGAGGTGCTTTTTATTCATTGCGGGTATTATCGCCCTCCGTTCGATGTTCACAACCGGCCTGCGCGAAGCTCGCTAGAGACATAGTCACAGGCGCGAGCAGTGATTGCCATCATTGTGAGTGTTGGGTTCTGATTCGCGCTCGAAACGTAACATGCCCCATCGGTCACAAACAAATTCTTTACGTCGTGCGCCTGATTGAATTTGTTCAGCACGGATTTTTTCGGGTCGCTGCCCATTCTTGCAGTGCCGACTTCGTGTATCAGAATGCCGGGAGTAGATGTCGGGCCGTAGCTTGCGCGGACATCCTTTACGCCCGCAGCGTGCAGCATCTCTGCCGCTGTCTCGCCCATGTCTTTTACCATCTCGCGTTCGTTGTCACCGAATGTCGCTTCGATGTGTAGAACCGGAATCCCCCACGCATCTGTGACATCTTTGTTAACTCTCACATGGTTCTCGAATCGCGCCAGACATTCGCCGAATCCGCCGATGCCAATGCCCCACGGGTGAAACTCTCTGACGGTTTTCTTCAACGCCGAGCCGAAGCCCGGAACCCACTTGGCATGATCCCAGAGCGATTGACCAGCGCCTCCTTGAAATCCGTAGCCGCGAATGAATTTGCCATGCTTTGAATTGATGTTGCGGAAGCGAGGAATGTAAATGCCGTTCGCTCTGCCGTCTTGTTCAAGCTTGCGAGGGTTGAGCATCGGAAGGCTTCCGTTAGCCCCGCCGCCGCCGACGTGATCCATCAGGTAATGACCGACTACGCCTGAGCTGTTCGCTATTCCATTCGGATAAAGCGATGAAGTCGAGTTGAGCAGTATGCGTGTTGATTCAAGCGTTCCGGCGCAAAGCATAACCACCTTGCCGAATACTTCGCGATGATTGCGCGTGTACGAATCCACGTAATGAACTCCCTTTGCTTTGCCCGTGTTCGCGTCAACGACGATGTGGCTGACGACCGCATTCGTAATCAAAGTCATGCGCCCTGTGCGAGCGGCAGCCGGGAGCGTAGAAGCAGGGCTGCTGTAATAAGATTTTGTCGTACACCCTCGATCACAATGGCCGCAGTAATGGCACGACGCTCGCGCGTCAGGCGTGCCTTGATGAATCGGCTTAGTCAAGATCGCGCACCGGCCTATGATTACGCGCCTGAGCGGGTCGTTCATCTTATCAACCGATTTTTTCAAAAGCGTCTCGCCGCAGGTCAGACTCATCGGCGGGAGAAATTTACTGTCGGGCAGTTGCGGCATGTTTTCGTAAGAGCCGCTGATGCCGATGAACTCTTCGACCTTGTCATAGTAAGGGGCGATCTCTTCATAGCTGATCGGCCAGTCGTCGCCGTAGCCATCATGGCTTTTTGCTTTGAAGTCGTAATTAGAGAGCCTGTAAGTTTGACGGCCCCACGGAATAGAGCGGCCTCCGACCTGGCGCGAGCGTATCCAGTAAAAGGGTTTGTCCGCGACAGTGGTGTAAGGATTCTCAAGATCGTTGACGAAGAACTGGCGACCATATTCATTACAGGCGTAACACTTGCTCTGTATCGGCTGAGTCTTTTCCAGGTCGAGCCTGTCGCCAAAGCCGCGATACTTCAATTCGTAAGGCCATTTGTGCTCCGTATAATCTTTCAAAGGGTCGAGCTTGCGCCCTGCTTCAACGACTGCGACGCGAAGCCCTTTTTCGGCCAACTCTTTCGCCGCCCATCCACCTGTTGCTCCCGACCCGACTACGATTACATCAAATATTTCTTGCTTTGCCATTGATCCCTCTTTGAAAATGCCGAATTATTTTTCTCCCATCGCCCAGGCGACCGCGCCGAGCAGATGCTTCTGAAACATTTCGCTCTGCCATACTTCTGGGCGATGGCCGAGCGCCGTATAAAACACTCGACCTTTGCCGTAATTGCGCCACCACGCAA
>DATEKX010000742.1:0-3776 GCA_035277165.1 Blastocatellia bacterium
TTTAATATCTATTCAGCAATGGGCGTGCCCGAAATCTGGAGAGTCAAGGGGCGCTCGCTCGAAATTTATCTGCTGGTCGAAAACAACTACGAGCAGTCGCCGACCAGTCGCGCCTTTCCTCTTCTCTCTGCGCAGACGCTTTCAGAGTTTCTGGCAAAAGGATTTGTTGAGTCGGAAAGAAAGACAGCTCGCGCTTTTCGCGACTGGGTGCGCAAGCATTATCGCTAAGGCTTATTGATCACAAGCTTGACCACCTTCGACCGGGAAGCAACAAACAATTCGTTCTTATCGTTGAACACCATCCCTGATGCTACGCCGCCAGCTTTAAACTGATCTATGTACCTGCCATTCGTATCAAAAACTTGAATGCGGTTGATGTCGCTCACATAGACGCGGCCCTGCCCGTCAACTGCGATAGCATCAGGCGCTCTGAACTGGCCGGGCTGATCGCCTGAGCCTCCAAACTTGTTTATGAATTTGCCTTCGGGCGTGAACTTGAAGACAGCATTGTTGAATGTTCCCAGCGCGTAGATGTTCCCAAGTCCATCTACGGCCACGCGAGTGTCGAGTTCGGCGCTGTCCGTTTGCTGACTGATGGCGTCGCGAATAGTTCGGACGGTGCGCCCGTTCGCGTCAAAGCGCACTATGTTATCGCCGCGTGTTCCATAAGAGATGCCATTCATCACGCGAAACCATGCAGTGACCAGCCCGCCGTCTGCCGTCACCGCAACATCGTCAAAGCCACGCCCTTCGGGAAATTGCAATTGCCCTATCATCTTGCCGGTCGCGCCTTCGTAACGCGAGATGATGCCGCGCTGCGCTATGTAAACAGTGCCTTTGCGGTCAGCCGCCATTCCGCGCAGAGGCATCTTTGTATCGGCCATCCACTGATTGAGGAATTTGCCTTCCGAATCGAAAACCTGTATGCGCCCGTTTCCATACTCGCCCACATAGATATTGCCCGCGCCGTCAATCGCGATGCTGCGCGCATCCGTAAACAAGCCCGGCCCTATGCCTTCGCTCCCGAACGTCATCACGACGGTTGCAAAACCGGGAGGCTGCTCAGGCTTGGGCGGCGGCGGCGGCGGCGTAGAACCGATTTGAGGGGGTTGAGGTACATTAACCACAAACTGCGGCGGCGTGGGTTTAGCTCGCGACAGTATCACGGCAAGCACGATTCCAAATATGATTAAGCCGACCGAGACAAGTATGATTATCGGCACCGCTTTTGGCAGGCCGCGCGAGGGGTGAATATTAACATGTAGAAGATTGGCCGTGTGCGCGCGCAATTCTTTCGGCACGATCACCGAATTCAGACAGAAAGGACAACGGACAAATTTGTCCGGGCCGCCTTTGTATTCAAGCGGCCCGCCACACGAAGGACAACCGAAGGTCTCTTTCATATCACTTCAAACTCACACGCTCATCGGAGCTTTTCGCCGAGCGTTTGTGTGACAGCCTCAACGGCTACGTCTTCCGACTGGCGCGTCGCGCGAGTCATCAATTCGACTTTGCCTTCTTTGATTTTCTTGCCGACGGTCACACGATAAGGCACGCCTATCAAATCCGCATCGTTGAATTTCACGCCCGCGCGCTCGTCGCGGTCATCGAGCAAAGCTTGGATGCCTGCCGCTTCAAGCTCGTCATAGATTTTCTCCGCCGTGCTCATCAACACCTCGTCTTTGATATTGACCGGCGTGACGATGACGTGGAACGGCGCAATCGAGGCGGGCCAGATGATGCCCGCTTCATCGTTGGACAGTTCGATGGCTGCGGCCATCAGGCGCTCGACGCCTATGCCGTAGCTCCCCATCACTATGGGCACGCTGCTGCCATCTGCGGTCAAGACATTTGCGCCCATGCTATCGGAATACTTCGTGCCGAGTTTGAAGATGTGGCCTATCTCGACCGCTTTGAAAACGTCGAGCACGCCTTCGCAATTCGAGCAGCCTTCGCCTGTTTTCACTGTGCGAAGACTGGCCCATTTGTCAGCCTTGATGTCCCGCTCGATATTGACGCCGCGCAGGTGGTGGTCGTCTTTGTTAGCGCCTGTAGTCATGTTGCGCCGCCCGCGCAATGCTTCGTCAACAACGATCTGAGTTATTTTCGGATGCGTCGCGCTGGTGACGCCGACAGCGCCGAGCGAGCCAGCCGATGCGCCGAGCGCTTCGCGTATCTCTTCCAGGTGCGCCGGTCTAATGTTGAGTGCGCCGGTCGCGTCCTGCAGTTTGATCTCGTTCAACTCGTGGTCGCCGCGCATCAATACAAGCGCAATGCGGTCATCAAGCGCATAGACCAGAGTTTTGATTTGACGATCAGCCGCAGCCCCGCCGGGAAATACTGTAAGGTCTTCGATGGTTCGCACGCCCGGCGTCGGGAACTCTTCGGGCGCAGTTGAGCCCTCTTCATCATTAGATGGTTCAAGCCTCGATGTGGCTTTTTCGACGTTCGCTGCATAGCCGCACTTTTCACAGACAGCTATCAGGTCTTCTCCGGCGTTCGTGCGCGCCATAAATTCGGTTGACTGGCTTCCGCCCATTGCGCCGGAGCTTGCTTCGACAGCAGTGTACTTCAACCCGCAGCGGTCAAATATTTTGCAGTAAGCCTCATACTCATCTTGAAACGATTTATCGAGGCCCTCGCGATCAACGTCGAACGAGTAAGCGTCTTTCATCGTGAACTCGCGCACGCGCAGCAGTCCCGATTTGGGGCGAGCTTCATCGCGAAACTTGGTTTGCATCTGATACCAGACCTGCGGCAGTTGGCGATAAGAGTTGATCGAGTTGCGCGCGATTGATGTGAAGACTTCTTCGTGCGTCATCCCCAGGCACATCTCTGCATTTTTGCGGTCGCGCAGCCGGAACATATTATCGCCCATCACTTCCCAACGGCCTGACTCTTTCCACACTTCAGCCGGGTTGAGCGCAGGGAGCAAATATTCCTGTCCGCCTATTCGGTTCATCTCTTCGCGAATAATCTGCATAACTTTCAGTCGCACGCGTTGCGCAAGCGGCAGCAGCGAATAAACGCCCGCCGTGAGTTGTCGGATGTAGCCCGCGCGCACTAGCAGCCGATGACTTGTGACTTCTGCATCGGCAGGGTCTTCGCGCAGAGTGGGCAGAAACAGCTTGGACCATCGCATTTACGGTTCTCCTTAAACGAACAGTTGTTCAACCATAACGAGACTCAGCATGATGACTACAGGTCGCGAAATGGAATTACCAAACCTAACAACCCGAAAAGTTGTATGTCAAGCAAGCCTATGGCAGGACGTAGTCGTGTTTTAGATTTGATGATGAGGAGCAAACGAGAGTCGGACAAGCTATTCTTCTATAGCAATTTGCAATTGAATGAGAGATGTAGGGGCAGGGCTTGTCCCTGCCCGGATGGTCGCAAGACCATGACAGTCATCGCCTGTCGGCGATTCGGGCAGGGACAAGCCCTGCCCCTACAATTGCTGATGGGGCGCACTTTATTGCAAATCGCTATAGTTGATGAGCTACGAAGAAATCACTTGTCCGAGGTTCCTCCAGGAACATTGTTAGGAATGGCACAACTGCCAATCAGAAACAACGTTATCGCTGCAACGCTTGTCACCGCCAGTTCATTTTAGGCTATATCCGCGCGCCATATAGAAGATCTGGTCCTTAAGCAAGAAGCGCCAAAGCCACTAACCCAGTTGTTTTGTTCAATGGACTTTGATACATTCCATAGCTGGGCCACCCAGGACCAGCACCGATATATTGTGCATCATCGCGAAGCTTTCCGATGACGCC
>DATEKX010000743.1:0-14767 GCA_035277165.1 Blastocatellia bacterium
CGGCACGCTCACCGAAACGCTCGACGCCATCGAGCTTGCGCGGACGCACCGCCGCACGGCCGTCATCTCGCACCGTTCGGGCGAGACCGAAGACACCTTCATCGCAGACCTCGCGGTTGCTACGAACGCCGGGCAGATCAAGACAGGTTCTGCCAGCCGCACAGACCGTGTGGCGAAGTACAATCAGTTGCTTCGCATCGAAGAGGAACTGGGGCAGGCTGCGCGCTTCGCGGGCTTTTCCGCGTTCACAAGCACGCGCGTGGCCGAGCGGTTCGCCAAAAACGCGCGCGAGGCTGCAAAGAAGTAGACATTAGTTTTATGTATGATCTGAAGACTCTCGGCTGGAATTCCCATTTTGAAAAAGAGTTCGAGCCTTATCTCGATCAAGGCTACCGTGCGGCGCGAATCGCGCTCGAATATCAAGGGCTTTATCGAGTCTTTGCCGAACGCAATGAATTGCTCGCAGAGGTGTCGGGGAAAGTTCGCTACGAGGCCAGCGAGCGCGCGGATTTTCCTGCGGTCGGCGATTGGGTAGCGATGACCGAAGTCCCGAACGAAAAGAAAGCTACGATTCATCGCATCCTGCCGCGAACGAGCAAGTTCTCTAGAAAAGTCGCGGGCGAAACCAGCGGAGAACAGATCGTTGCTACAAACGTTGACACGGTTTTTCTGGTTGTCGGATTAGACCAGAATTATAACCTCCGGCGAATCGAGCGTTATCTGGTGCTCGCGTTCGAGAGCGGCGCGCGACCCGTCATCATACTCAGCAAAGCAGACCTCTCGGACACGGTCGAAGATCGCATAAGCGAAGTTGAAGCCGTTGCGCTCGGCACTCCGGTTCACGCCATCAGCGCGAAGAAAGAAGAGGGACTTGAGCCGCTCGATCAATATTTCGGCACGGGTGTAACGGTCGCGTTTCTCGGCTCAAGCGGCGTCGGCAAATCAACGCTCATCAACCGGTTGTTGAGAGAGGAGCGACAGAAAGTTCAAGAGGTCAGAGAAGAGGACAGCAAAGGCCGTCACACGACTACTCATCGCGAGTTGATAGTTCTGCCGCGAGGCGGTTTGCTGATAGACACGCCCGGCATGCGCGAATTGCAACTGTGGGACGTGGGCGACGGATTGACGGACAGCTTCTCTGACATCGAAGAGCTTGCCGCCGAGTGCCGCTTCGGGGATAGCGCGCACACCTCGGAGCCGGGCTGCGCTGTCAAAGCGGCAATCGCGGAAGGCGCGATTAATGCGAACCGGTTTGAGAATTATAAGAAGATTCAAAAGGAATTGGATTTTCTGAATACGCGGCAGGACACGCGCGCTCAGTTGAACAAAAAAGCGAAAGATAAAAAGATTCACAAGGCGATGAATCGCATGAAACCGCGCAGAGGGTGATTGATGGCAAGCCACGCAGAAGTAGCAATAAACGCAAAGACAAATCCGCGTGTGCTCGATATTGGCTGCGGCACGAACAAAGTGCCGGGCGCAATCGGCATGGACGTGAACCCGCGCACTGCGGCTGATGTGATTCACGATCTGGATGATCTGCCTTATCCGTTTGCCGATTCGGAGTTCGATGAAGTCATAGGTCGCCACGTCATCGAACACGTTCACGACCCGATGGCCGTGATGTCAGAGCTTCATCGCATCACGCGCGCGGGCGGCATCGTAAAGCTCGTCGCGCCGCATTGGACGAATCCAGATTTTGCGACTGATCTGACGCATCGCAATCACTTAAACAGCTATTCGTTTCGCAACCTGACGGATGATCGCGCGGTCTTTCCTTTCTATACGAACGTGCGGTTTCGCCAGCTAAGGGCGCGCGTGACGATTTTGAATCTGTGGAAGCTGACGGGCCTCGAATACTTGATTAACCTCGATCATCGCTTTCCGCGACTCAGGTTCCTTCGCAAATTCTGGGAGCAATACTTGAACGCCGTGATGCGCGGCAAAGAGATTTATTTCGAGCTTGAAGTCATTAAAAATTAAATCTCAAATTTGAAATCTTTGTGGAGAAAGCGATTTGGTAAAAGTAAACAACACGCCGCTTGTGCTGATAGTGCTTGACGGCTTCGGGTATTCGCCGCGAATCGAAGGCAACGCTATAAGGCTTGCCGAGACTCCGCACTTCGATGATTGGTTTGCGAATTATCCTAACACTCTGATCGAAGCGTCGGGCAAAGCGGTCGGTTTGCGAGAAGGGCAGATGGGCAACAGCGAAGTCGGTCACCTCAACATCGGCGCGGGCCGAGTTATACGAATGGGCATCGCCCGGATTGATTACGCAATAGCGACTGGAGAGTTTTTCGAGAACGACGAACTGGTTAGAGCTATGGATCACGCGAAGACAAACAACTCGTCGCTTCACTTGATCGGGTTAGTCTCGCACGGCGGCGTGCATTCGTGGCACGAGCACCTGTATGCGTTGCTCAGGATGGCTGGCCAGCGTAACGTCGAACGCACATTCGTTCACGCATTCCTCGATGGCCGTGACACTGCGCCCGATTCCGGCGCGGGCTATGTCGCAGAGCTTCTCGAAAAAATGGATGAGTACGGCGCGGGGCGCATCGCATCATTGGTGGGTCGCTACTACGCGATGGATCGCGACAAGCGATGGGAGCGGACAGAGCAGGCATATCGCCTGCTCCGATACGGCGAAGGCCGCGCGCATCGCGACCCTGTTCAGGCAATACGCGAATCTTACAAAGAAGGCGTGACGGATGAATTCGTTAAACCTGTTGTGATAGTCGGCGAAGACTCGAATCCCGTAGCGACAATCAAGGACGGCGATAGCGTAATCTTTTTTAACTATCGCGCAGACCGTGCGCGTCAACTCACGCGCGCATTCACCGAAGAAGACTTCAAAGGGTTTGATCGTGGGCCGCGCCCCGGCATTCGCTTCACGTGCATGACTGAATACGACCACACATTTCCGCTGCCCGTTGCGTTCAAGCCCGAACATCACGATGAGATACTGGCCGATGTTTTCGCAGCATGTGGGTTGAGAAATCTTCGCATAGCCGAGACTGAAAAGTACGCGCACGTGACTTTCTTTTTCAACGGCGGCGTGGAAACGGAGTTCCCCGGAGAGAAGCGCATATTGATTCCTTCGCCGCAGGTTGCGACTTACGATTTGATGCCTGAGATGAGCGCCGATTTGATCACCGACGAAGTGATAAAACAAATAGAGACCGGCGAATTTGAAGCGGTGATTATGAACTACGCTAACCCCGATATGGTAGGCCACACGGGACAACTCGACAAGACGATAAAAGCGATTGAAGTAGTTGACAGGGATTTAGGGCGAGTAGTTGATGTGGTTCGCGCGCGTGGCGGGGCCGTGATAATCACTGCCGATCATGGCAACGCCGAGCAGATGATTGATCCGGTGACGGGGCAGATATTCACTGCGCACACGACGAACCCTGTGCCGATAATTTTGATAAGCGATTATCAAGGCCGTTTGCGTGAAGGCGGAGCGTTGAAAGATGTTGCGCCCACGGTGCTCGGGCTTCTCGGGCTGCCAAAGCCTGCGCAGATGACAGGCGAAGACCTCCGCTCTCAGGATTGATGTGGGCGATTCCGGCCCGTATTGCTTGTGTTATCATCAGAGCGAAGTAAAGGAGGTTGAGCGATGGAAGTTTCGAAATTGACTCCTGAATTAGCGAAACAGATTCTCGAAGCCGCCGCCGCGCGTGGCATTTCGGTGGAAGAGCTTCTTGAATCAGTAATCGAAAGCGGCGATGCGAAGACTGAAAAAGAGCCAGGTTTAACAGCACAAGATAAAGTAAAGTTGTGGCAAGAGTGGGTGGATAGCCATTCGTATATTAAAGCTCCGCCTCTTTCCGATTATGCCGTGAGCCGCGAGAGCATCTACACAAGAGAAGATGAAATGTTATGAGCTATTTGGTAGATACGAATGTTTTATTACGTGGCAGCCAAAAAGATCATCCCATGCACAAAGCTACAGATTATGCTGTAAAGACATTGCTGAATCTTGGTGAAGAGCTTTTCGTTACTTCGCAAAATTTAATCGAGTTTTGGGCAGTAGCCACGCGACCTCTCGCAAACAACGGATTGGAGTTGAGCATTGAACAGGCATATCAAGAGCTTGACAGATTAAAAAGAATTTTTCCTGCTCTTCCAGAAACGCCTGATATCTTGACCGAGTGGGAGCGGATCGTTATTCAGTATCGAGTGAGCGGAAAACAAGCTCACGATGCGAGGATTGCTGCAGCCATGAATGTTCACGGAGTCAAAAATCTTCTCACCTTCAACACTGATGATTTTAAACGCTATTCCGACATAGCAGCGATTAACCCGCATAGCATTACTGAGCCTTAAAATTTGATTTGAAAACAGGGGAATGAATGAAAGTAGGACTTGTAGGTTTTGCCGGGTCGGGCAAGACGACCATATTTAACACGCTCACGGGCCTTGCGGCAGAGGTCGGCGGATACGGCGCGAAAGAGAAAGCTAATGTCGGCGTTATCAAAGTGCCTGACCCGCGAGTTGATGAACTCGCCGCGCTCTTCAATCCTAAGAAGAAAACTTTTGCGGAGATCAGCTTCGTTGACGTTGCGGGGCCGCAGGCGGATCAGGCAGAGCGCGCGGAATCGGGGCTTGACCCGAAGCTCGTTCAACACATGCGCGAAGCCGACGCGCTTGTTCACGTCGTGCGCGCATTTGATAATCCCATGCTTTTGCAGGAAGCTGACCCCGCGCGCGACATACGCGCTTTCGATGATGAGTTGATACTCACAGACCTTGTGCAGATCGAAAATCGCATTCAACGGCTCAAGAAAGAAAAGGACAAAGACCGCGAAGCCGATTTGATGCAGCGCCTCAAAACAGAACTCGAAGAAGAACACTTGCTGCGCGATGTTGAACTAGCGCCCGAAGAATTGACGATGATCGCTGGCTTTCGATTCCTCAGTCTCAAGCCTCTTCTGTTGCTGCTCAACGTAGGCGAAGGCAGCGCAGCAAACGAGCCGCCCGCCGATACAATCGAGCTTGCCAGGTCGAAAGGCTTGAGCGTGATCGCTATGTCGGGCAAAGTCGAAATGGAAATAGCTCAGCTTGAAATGGATGAGCAGCGCGAGTTCCTTCAAGACCTCGGCATCAATGAGCCTGCGCGAGACCGTTTCATACGAGCCGCATATCAGCTTCTCGACCTGATCAGCTTTTTGACCGCTGGCGAAGACGAGTGCCGCGCGTGGTCAATCAAGCGCGGCACGAATGCGCAAAGAGCCGCCGGTGTAATTCATTCCGACATCGAGCGCGGGTTCATTCGCGCAGAGGTCGTCAGATTTGAAGACTTGATCGCACACGGAAGCGAAGCAAAATGCCGCGAGCAGGGCAAGCTGCGCCTCGAAGGCAAAGAATACACAGTGCAAGACGGCGACGTGGTTCACTTCAGGTTTAATGTCTAATGACCTCTGACCCTCGAATAATTCTGTTCGACATAGATGGCACGTTAATAACTGCGGTGCGCAGGCCGGAATATCGCGGGCGCATTCGCAGCATGCTCGAAGACGTGTTCGGCACGTGCGGGCGAATCTCAGAGGTTGATTTCGGCGGCAAAACTGACCTTGCAATCTACCGCGAGGCGCTTGAGTGCGAAGGCGTAACTCCCGATCAAATACGCGAGCGGCTGCCTCTGATGGAATCCCGCATGGTCGCGCTGCTCGAAGAGATGGCTTCGACAGGCGCAGTCTATCGTCTATGCGCAGGCGTGCGCGAATTGCTCGATGTCTTGACCGGTGATTCCCGGTTCGTGACGAGCTTGCTTACAGGCAACGTCGAGCGGCTTGCGGAAGCGAAACTGCGCGTCGCGAAGATTAATCATTATTTTCAAAAGCGCGGCGCGTTCGGAAGCGACGCCGAAGAACGCGATCACCTGCCTGCGATTGCTGCTGAGAGAATAAACCAACATATCGGTTTAACCCTCGCGCCCGAAAAATTCATTATAGTAGGCGACACACCGCGCGACATAAAATGCGCCCGGCACTTTGGCGCGCGAGTCCTGGCAGTTGCTTCGGGCCAGCACACCGTCGAGCAGTTGAAAACACATGCGCCCGATGCGCTGTTAGAAGATTTGAGCGATACGGAATCGGTTATAAATCTCCTGGCCGAAATATAATAATATCGGTTTCGTTGAAATCTGATTGGTGATAAAATCCCGCCAGCAAGCAGTCCATTTACGATGGGGTAATGGATTGAACGTCACGAAACCGACTCCGTTGTGAATACACCCGCGACTAAGGAAACATCGCGTGAGGGCTGACATGAAAAAACACTTCTCAGTTTCGATTGCCCTGATTCTTTCTTTGCTCATCTCGACTCAAGCCGGACAGCAAAAGCAGCCAGCGAGTCAGGAGCCATCAGCAAAACAGGAAGCCGATAAGAAAAATGAAGTGGTGAAAATATCTGTCACGCTGGTGCAGGTGGACGTGACGGTCACAGACAAAAAGGGCAAACCCGTGACCGACCTCAAGGCTGAAGACTTCGATCTGTCGCAGGACAATCATCCGCAGCGCATCACGAACTTTTCATACATTACGGCGCAGCCCGCCGCCGCCGCTGCAGTCGTTGCTGCGAAGCCTGCTGAAAGCAACAGCGTGGCGAATGCGCCAGCGCCGCCCGTACCTCTCAAACCAGAGCAAGTGAGACGGACGATAGCTTTGGTGGTAGATGATCTGACGCTGTCGTTCGGGAGCACGGCATCGGTGCGACAGGCGCTGAAGAAGTTCGTAGATCAGCAGATGCAGCCCGGAGATTTGGCAGCGATCATACGAACGGGCGCAGGCATGGGCGCGTTGCAGCAGTTCACCAATGACAAGAGGCAGTTGTATGCAGCGATAGAGCGGGTGACGTGGAAGCCGGGATATGCGGGTATAAACACGTTCTCGCCCATCACGACTGACCCTGCTCCGGGTTTGACCAATCCCCATACTACACGTATCAAAAGTGATGCTATTACCGATTTGACCGGCACTTTCGGAGTCGGCGGTGAAGTGACGGACACAGACACGAGCTTTCGGCAGGAAGTATTTGCAATCGGCACACTGGGAGCGCTCAATTTCATCGTCGGCGGACTGAAAGAATTATCCGGTCGCAAATCCGTCGTGCTGTTCTCGGACGCGCTTAGGATCTACAACCGCGAGCAGAACATCTATCGAGTTCAGCAAGCGCTCGATAACCTGACAGACCTTGCCAATCGCGCCTCGGTCAGCATCTACACCATTGACGCGCGAGGGCTGGAGGTGCTCGGCATGACGGCTGCTGACGATCTGGCTGGCGACATGGAACTCTCGGACCCCGCTGGTACTGTTGAGGGCGCGAATACAAATTATTCCAAATTTATAGCGAAGACGCAGACGGGGCTGGCTGACCGGAGCCGAGACTTTTTTGAATCCCAGGAAGGACTGCGATACCTCGCCGACAAGACCGGCGGAATCTTCTCAAGGAACAACAACGACCTCAGTCGAGGCGTTGACCGCGCGCTGCGAGATCAGGAAGGCTACTACCTGATCGGCTTCGTCCCCGATCAGTCCACCTTCAAGTCAAAGAACGGCAGCCGCGAATTCCACAATATCAAAGTCACAGTCAAACGCCCCGACCTCCGCGTTCGCACTCGCACAGGCTTTTATGGATTGGCCGACGAAGAGTCTCGCCCGCTGTCGGGCACGGCGGGCCAGCAGTTGTTGAAGGCGCTGGCCTCTCCGTTCGCAACTAACGGCATAAAAGTGAGGATGACATCGCAGTTCGGCTACGACACGAAGCAGGGCCATTTTATGAACGCGCTGCTGCACATAGATGCGCGCGACCTGACGTTTGAAGAGACGGTCAACGGATGGCGGAGGGTGATGTTCGAGATAGCGGCGTTCACGTTCGGAGACAACGGTCGAGTGATAGACCACAGCGACCGAGCCTACACTGTGAACATGTCGGACAAGGACTATCAGCGGACGCTGGAATCAGGAATCTTCTACAGGGTGAATCTGCCGATCAAGAAACCGGGAGCCTATCAATTGAGGACGGCGGTCAGAGACAGCATATCGAAGAGGATAGGATCAGCTAATCAGTTCATCGAAGTGCCGGATGTGAAGAAGGGGAGGCTGGCGTTGTCGGGGTTGATAGTGCGAGGCATGAGCGAGCCGACAGCAAATTCGCCGGAGCCTGTGTCAGTAGGAGAGCAGGCGGCGAGCATGAAAGAGGGGCGAGTGGACGAGGTAGAGCCACAGGCAGGGCCAGCAGTGAGAAAGTTCCAACGAGGGCGAGTGATCGAGTACGGGTATATGATCTACAACGCGCAGACAGACAAGGCGACAGGTCAGCAGCAGTTGGAAACGCAGTTGCGATTGTATCGGGACGGCCAGCAAGTCTATGTGAGCCCGGTAAAGCAACTGAAGACGATATTGGAAGCAGAGACGAGGAGGCTGATAGCGGGAGGGAGTCTGCGACTGGGAGGGGAGTTGACGGCAGGAGATTACATCTTGCAAGTGGTGGTGACAGACAAGCTGGGAAAAGATAAGAAGTATGTGACGACGCAGTGGATAGATTTTGAAATCGTGAAGTGAATCAGTAATGGATTGATAATAATTTAGTGCGGAGGCTAGGTATGAAAAGATGCCTTTCGCTCATGCTGTTTTTTTCGCTGTCTCTGATAGTTTCAGTTTTTGCAGGGCAGCAAACACAGCCTGCTCAAGATAAGAACGCCGCTTCGACAGACAAACAAAGCACGCCTCAAAAAGAGAAAGACGAAGTCGTGCGAATCTCTGTCACGCTGGTGCAGATTGATGCGGTGGTCACGGACGGCAAAGGCCGTCAGGTGACAGACCTCAAAGCCGAAGACTTCGAGGTCTACGAAGATGGCCGCCGCCAGCAGATCACTAACTTCAATTACATCGCCGCGCCGAGCGCTTCCGTCCCGCAGCCTGCGCCTGCCGATATAGCTAACAAGAATGCGCCGCCCGTTCCTCCTGTTAACCTGCGACCCGAACAGGTGCGTCGCACGATTGCGCTCGTGGTTGATGATCTGGGGCTTTCTTTCGAGAGCACTGCTCACCTCAGAGATTCTCTGAAAAAATTCGTGAACGAACAGATGCAGTCGGGCGATCTGGTGGCGATAATACGAACGGGCGCAGGCATGGGCGCGTTGCAACAGTTCACAGCGGACAAACGCCAGCTTTATGCGGCAATCGAACGCGTCAAGTGGAATCCGATGGGGCGCGGCGGCGTATCGGCTTTCGCTCCGATTGAGCCCGACCCTCAGCGCAGAGCACGCGAGGAGACGATGGGGCGCGGGGGAAGAGAGCAACAGAGAGATGAGCAGAGCCAAAGAGATAAGATTAATCAACTGCGCGAAGACATTTTTGCCGTGGGCACGCTCGGCGCGCTCAACTTCGTCGTGCGCGGGCTGCGCGATTTGCCGGGTCGCAAATCCGTCATACTGTTCTCTGACGGATTCAGGCTCTTTAACAGGGATAATTTCGGCGAGAGCAATCAGCGCATCCTTGAATCGTTACGTCGTCTTACGGATTTGGCGAATCGCGCATCGGTAGTCGTCTACACGATAGACACGCGCGGGCTTCAAACGCTTCTCGCCACCGCCGCTGACGCGAGCAATAATCCCGAAGAAATGACGCGGAAACTCAACGAGCGGCGCGATGAATTTTACGACACGCAGGAGGGTTTGAATTATCTCGCGAACGAGACAGGCGGCTTGTTCTTTCGCAACACGAACGACCTCAATCGCGGCATCAGTCGCGTGCTCGAAGATCAAAAAGGGTACTACCTTCTCGGTTACATGCCCGAATCATCAACCTTCAAACCCGAAAAAGGATTGCGCAAGTTTCACAAGCTCAGCGTGAAGGTAAAGCGCGCAGGTCTGAAAGTCCGCACTCGCACAGGTTTTTTTGGCATAGCGAATGAAGAAGAACGACCCGCACCGCGCACACCTGCGCAGCAACTCCTATCCGCGCTCGTTTCGCCTTTCGCTTCCGGCGGTATTCATTTAAAGCTGACTTCGGTTTTCGGGCACGATGCTAAAGCTGGCTCGTACGTGAGTTCGATGCTGCACATAGAAGGAAAAGATTTGACGCTGGCAGAAGAAGAGGGCGGCTTTCACAAGGGCATCGTCAACATCGCGGCTTTCACCTTCAGCGATAATGGGCGCATCGTTGATCAAAACAGTCGCACTTATACGCTTCGCATGAACGACGAGCAGTATCGTAAGGTGCTTAAACAAGGATTCCTTTACACGATAATCGTTCCTGTGAAAAAGCCCGGCGCTTATCAATTGCGCGTAGCTGTGCGCGATGACGCTTCGGAGCGAGTAGGTTCTGCAAATCAGTTCATCGAAGTGCCGGACATAAGCAAAAAACGGCTGGCGCTGTCGGGAATCGTTGCGAGCGCCAGCGACCCGTCGGAGTTGAACAAGCCGCGAACAGATCAAGCGTCTGCAAGCACCGAAGGCGCTGTTGATGCGGTTAACCCGCAGGCCAGCCCTTCGGTGAGGAAATTTCGAGGCGGCATGCTTTTGGATTATATCTTCGTCATTTATAACGCGCAGTTGGATCGCGCGACTACGCGCCCGCAACTGGAGTCGCAGATGATTATGTTGCGCGATGGCAAGCCTGTCTTCACAGGGAAGTTGTCGCCGATTGATTCAAGCCATCTGGCGAATATGAAGCAGGTAGTCGCAGGCGGGCGAATACAGTTTGCAACAAACATGGAGCCGGGTGAATATGTTTTGCAGGTCATGGTGATTGATAAACTGGCCAAAGAAAAGTACAACACCACAACACAGTGGATCGATTTTGAAATAGTGAAGTGAAGGGGACAACTGTTATTTGCCGAGCCCGTCAATCAGAATCAAAGACAAACGCGACATCATCAGGTAGGCGGCGTTATCGTCAGTCCAATCTATTTCCGGCATATCGTCGCAGGTTATAGCCATCGCTATTCGACCGCGCTTGCTGTAGATGATGCCGACGTTGCTTCTGAGCCGGTCGAGCGCGCCCGATTTCGTAGCCATATCCACTCCGTTCAACGTCCGCCCGATTCCGTCGTGAGATTGTTCCCGCTTCATCAAAGCTATCATCTCTTTCGACGCTTCTTTGCTCACCACTTCGCCGCGCTCCAGTTTTTCGACAATCATCACCATCTCGCGCGGCGTGGTAACTCCCAGCCCGAACGGTTTGAGCTGTGGATCGAGGCCAGCTTTGCTTGTGCCGCCGCTTCCTACTTTGCGCAGCAATCTGGTCTGCCTGAGCCCAAGCTGTTGCATCCGCGCGTTCACAGCATCCGTCGTCAGCACGTCGAGCACGAGATTCGTCGCCGTGTTGTCACTGACGACCATCATCAGGTTCACGGCGTCGCGCAAGGTGAGGCGCAAGCCATCGCTCAACTCCTGCAGCACGCCTGACCCCTGCACTTTTTTCGGCTCAGTCAAAACAACCTCATCGCTCCATTTTGCTTTGCCTTCCATCACGCGCGCGAACGCTTCGATCATGACCGTTACTTTGATCGTGCTCGCAGTGCGAACGCGATTGTCGCCGTCGAAATCATAAGTTGCGCCGGTGTCGAGATTCTTTGCAAACAGGCTCACCTTGCCTTTGAACTCGGAAACTGCGGCGCGCACTTGCTCGTCGAGTGTCAGAGCAGCCGAGGCGCGAGCGTCAGACCGTTTTGTGAAAACATTGAGCGAAATCAATAGCGCCAGCGCTGCCGAAAAGATCGCTCGTATCATCAAAGCTCTGTTTTTATCGAAGTTGTTCAATTCAGTTTACTCCCGTTCGCCGTTAGAAGTTGAATGCTTCGCGCGCAGCCGCAGATTTTATCCGCGCCTGTGGCAACCGGCAAGCCTGCTCCGAGTAATTAATGATTGCTGAATCAATGGATTTCAGACTACTATTCACAAAGTAATGTGGTGAAGCGGATGGGCCGTATCGTTCGTGTATAAGCAATGGCAAGCTCCTCGTTTACCCATATTGGTCGTTACGAAGTCCTCACCAAATTAGGCGTTGGCGGGATGGGCGTGGTCTACAAAGTCCACGACACGGTATTAGATCGCGCGGTCGCTTTGAAAATCCTGCCGCCCGAACTTGTCGAAGACCATGACCGCGTGCGCAGATTCGTGCAGGAAGCGAAATCCGCTTCGGCGCTCAATCACCCGCACATCGTCACCATCTACGAAATCGGACAGGCGATGATTGAAGCACCCTCTGAATCAGCAGCCGAAGAAAGCTCTCAATCATCGAACGGCAATCCGGCATCCGAAACTCTAAAGTTAAAACCGTCCACGCGTGAAGTTCATTACATCGCGATGGAATTCATCAATGGCGATACTCTGCGCGCAAAGATCACTCGCGACAATGCGGACTTGAAGCGATTGCTCGAAATTCTGATTCAAGTCGCGGACGGGCTGGCTAAGGCTCACGCTTTCGGGATAGTGCATCGAGACTTGAAGCCCGAAAACATAATGATAACCGAGGATGGCTATGCGAAGGTGTTGGATTTCGGGCTGGCTAAATTGATCGAAATCGAAAAGCCTGCCCGTAGCGGCGACCTGCTCGAAGCCGAAACCATGATGATGAGCCGCACTTTGCCGGGCGTCGTCATGGGAACGGTCGGCTATATGTCGCCTGAGCAGGTGCAGGGCAAAGCCGTAGACCAGCGTTCGGACATCTTTTCATTCGGCTGCATCCTTTACGAAGCGGCGACGGGACGCAAGCCCTTCGATGGCGATTCGCTCATAGATTCGCTGCACAAAATAGTCTATGCCCAGGCGCCGCCCATACGCGACATCAATCCCGGCATACCCGCCGAGCTTCAGCGAATAATTCGCAAATGCCTGTCGAAAAATCCCGACGAGCGATACCAGTCAATCAAAGACATCACGATTGATCTGCGCGAAATGCTGAAAGAGTATGATTCGCTGCCGCCCGTGTCAGCCATCTATTCACAAGCCATACCACTCGATCATACGCTCGCAGCAGGTTCGCAGCCTGCGCTTCCGAGCGGGGCGTCAGGCGCGGTTGCGTCAAGCGCAGTTCAACCGGCGCGACGGCGCTGGCTCATGCCTGTAGCGTTCGGTCTTGGGGCCATCCTTGTTGCGGCAATCGCGTTTGTGTTCTTCAGGCTGGTCGCTAACAAATCATCGGATGCAACGCGGACATTGCCTTTTCAGACAATGAAAGTCACGCGGCTTACCAGCAACGGCAAATCGAATAATGCCACCATATCGCCCGATGGCAAATACGTCGTTCACGTTTTCAGAGACGCGGGAAAAGAAAGCATCTATGTTCGCCAGGTTGCAACTTCGAGCAACGTCGAAATCGTTCCTCCGGCTGAAGTTGAATACAGAGGCACAGCGTTCTCGCAGGATGGCAACTTTGTTTATTTCACCTTGCTTGATAAGAGCAAGCTGATTGGCGTGGTGTATCAAGTCCCTGTGCTGGGCGGCACTCCGAAAAAAATCATAGAGGACGTAGACAGTCCCATAAGTTTTTCTCCTGACGGCGCGCGATTCGTTTTCATGCGCAATATGCTGGACCCGCGAGAAAATCGTTTGATAATCGCAAACGCAGACGGCACGGGCGAACGGGTGTTGGCTACGCGCATGCCGCCGCACTATTACACGTCGCCCGCCTGGTCGCCTGACGGAAAAGTGATAGCCTGTTCGGCTGGCGACGGCTCTCAGATGAACGTAGTCGAAGTGCGAGTCGAAGACGGAGCCGAAAAAACTATAACGTCAGAAAAATGGCTGGCCGTAGGAAGAATCGGATGGCTTGCCGATGGCAAAGGGCTTGCGATAATCGCGGTAGATCAAATGTCGAGGCTGCGACAGATATGGCTGCTTTCTTACCCCAGAGGCGAGACGCGAAGGATCACAAACGATTTGAATGATTACACAGAGATGAGTTTGACTGCCGACTCTAAAACGCTCGCCGTCGTGCAATCGGACGCGATAACAAGTTTATGGGTTGCGCCCAGAAACGACTCGCATCACGCTCGTCAAATCACTTCCGGCACAGGCAAGTACAATCAAATCTCGTGGACTCCTGATGGCAAAATCGTATACGGAGTCGCTGCTGGCAATTCCGGCGAACTGTGGGTAATAGACGCCAATGGGAGTAATCAAAAACAAATTACATCCAACTCAGGCATGAACTACTTTCCCGCGGTTTCGCCCGATGGCCGCTACATAGTCTTCTCTTCCAACAGAGAAAACTCTTCAAACTTTTTCAACATCTGGCGAATGGACAGCAGCGGCAGCAATCCTAAGCAACTGACTAAGGGAAGCAAGGATTTTGGAGGCTCAATCACTCCTGACGGCAAATGGGTCGTGTATACGTCCTTAGAAAATTTCGGAAAGCAGACGCTTTGGAAGGTTCCGATTGACGGCGGCGACCCGATTCAACTATCCGACAAGATCACGGCTTTGCCCACCGTATCGCCTGACGGCAAACATGTAGCCTGTATTTACTGGGAAGGACAATTAGACTCTCCGTTCGGAATAGGCGTGATTCCAATCGAAGGAGGGCCGCTAACAAAATTCTTCAGGCTGCCGCAAGGCCCCATGCGTTGGACTGCTGACGGCAGCGGCTTGACCTACATCAACAATCAAGGCGGAGTTTCAAACATCTGGATGCAGCCGCTCGCGGGCGGCCCCCCGAAACAGTTGACTGATTTCAAGTCCGACATGATTTTTCAATTCGATTGGTCGCGCGACGGCAAACAACTGGCGCTCTCGCGCGGCATCTTC
>DATEKX010000744.1:0-6050 GCA_035277165.1 Blastocatellia bacterium
TGATGAAAAATCGCCGGGGGTGATGGCAGTTCCATTCCCGTTAAAGAAGATTCGGCGCGGGCCGTCGGAGCTAAAGGTTTCGACTTTATCCGCCGTGCTAAACATGTTGGGGAAAGGGCCGAATACCGGCGGCGGCGCGAAGTTGAACGGCGAATAGGATGGCGTTGCAGCCACGCCGTAGGCTCCGGTGGCGCAGGAATGGCCGTGCGTTTCACCCTCGGTGTTGAAATTCAGACGCCCTCTGTTGGTTGACAGGTGGAGGAAGCGATTTGCCGCGCCAGTTTTCTGGCGAATCACCGCCCGGTTGTTAGTCGTGTTGCTGCCAGTCTGTTCATACGGGTCTTGCGTGCCGCTCTGAACATTGGTCGAAGATGCGACCACAGTCGTTCCCGCGTTGTTCAGGATGAACAGGTCATAATCGTTCGATGAACCGCCGAGCGGGTCTGACCACGAAACATTGACGGGATTGGTTGCGCCTCCGCCGAGGGTGAGCAGGTTATTCTGCGCGACTGCCGCCGACGGATCGAAATCGTGAACAAGGCCGCCGCCGGGAATAAGAGCCAGCGTACCGCCGCTGACGAAATCGCCTTCCCACGTGCCTGACGTGTTGTCATTCTTGTTGCCCGAATTTGCCGCAGACGAGAAATAGAGCGCGCCTGAGGCTACGACATCGTTGACGGCCTGAGTGACAACGCCGCCGTTGGTATTGGTGACTCCGGTCTGCCCGTCCTGAAACGGCGATTCCACAAAATAACCCAGATCATCAACGATGATGTCGCATCCGGCTGTGCGCAGGTCGCGTATGTTCTGCGCAAACTGGGTGATGGTCGGCAAGCCGGTGGCGAAGAAAAGCTGCGCTCCCGGAGCAAGGTCATGAACAATCTCAAGCATCGCCGTGCCTTCGTCGGCTGAACCTGTTTGCCCCGGCAAGACAGTCACCGTTCCAAGATCGCCTAAAGCCTGAGAAGCGGCCAGATTGACTACGCCGTTTGAGAGGACGCCGATCTTGATGCCTGTTCCGTCAACATTGAACGTGCCGCGCGCGGTCGAGGCTCGATGCGTCGTATCGCCTTCGGACGCGAAGGTGCCGACGCTGAGCGTGCCGTTGGGCAGTATGGCGTTATTCAATACGTCGGAGAGTTGTTCGCGCACATGCTCTGCGCGCGTTTCAAAACCCGGAGCCTGCGCCTGCGAATCCGACTGGTTGCCGCTCGTTGCGCGCTGAGACGACACCATGGCTTTTTGCTCCGGCTGAATGAACCGAACCTGCGAGAAGCCCGCGATTGTCTCTAACTGATTTATGGGAAGTTTAGCGCGGATGCTGCGATAAGGTTCGGAAACGATAAGGACTTCGCCTCCGGCTGCCTTGATCCCGGCCAGCAGCTTTTCATCAATCACATTGGCCGTTATGTCAACAACCACTCTTCCATCGCTTTCAAGTCCAACATTCACTTCGAGGGTTGGAATTCCTGCGGCGATGCTCTGCCCGCGATACATCTTACCGGCATAAATGAGTTGAGAATCTATTTTCTGTTGCGCTGGCGTGCGTGACTCTTTTTCGTCCAGCAGCGCTTTGATTTGTAATTGAGCGCTGTCGCTTATCTGCGATTCGGCGCTGCCCTTTTGCGGTTGCGCGGCAGCGGTAAATCTCGCTCTCACGCCGGGCAAAGCCATAATGACAAAAGACAATAGCAAAATACTCGAAAGTATCAGAAAAGGATTAATCCTTTTATGTGCCAGACGCTTCGACAACCTGTTCGGCTTTGAATCATTCAGTTTTTTCATAAGTCTCTCCTTACCCTATTAGACCTCTTGCGAAAATTATTTCTTTCCTTTAACCATAAGTTTTCGCAAGAGAGCTATCCCTATGGTGAACGATGATAAACACTGCTCTATTGAAGGGTGTCAGGCTAATTCAAACAGACCAACCCCTTCTTCAAGGTTGACAAGGGGATCAATCCCCGGATTAGCAAATTGAGACATCCATTTAGAAAGTAGTCCTCTGTCTACTCTCAGGGGCTCACTTGTATTGATTGCTACATTGTCTTTGATTTACTGAATGGGTAGCTCCAATGTAGTGGCAACATTTTATGAGGTAGTATATCGCCTGTCAATAACAATGATGCAGGTGATACGAACCCTCGTTCATCTGCGATATTTGAACGAGCGATGCCGTTCTGTTAACTTAGAATGCAGTCATTATAAGTTGTGAGAATTTATGGCAAAAGATATTTTGATACTCGGCGGAGCGCGAACCCCGATGGGCGAATATGGCGGCGCGCTTCGCGATTTGACGGCTAACGAGTTAGGGGCCATCGCCGCGCGCGCGGCGCTCGAACGAAGCCTTGTCGCGCCGGACGTGATTGATCACACGGTTATCGGAAACGCTTTGCAGACTTCGGGCGATGCCATTTACGGCGCGCGCCACGTCGCGTTGAAAGCCGGTGTGCCAATTGACAAACCTGCGCTGACGGTCAATCGGCTTTGCGGCTCAGGGATTCAGTCAATCATCTCTGGCGCGCAGATGATTCAACTCGGCGAAGCGGAAACCGTGCTTGCGGGCGGAATGGAATCAATGAGCCAGGCCCCGCACGTTATTCGCGGAGCGCGATGGGGATTGAAACTCGGCGAAGGCAAGCTCGAAGACTTGTTGATGGTCGCATTGCTCGACACGCATTGCGGCTACTACATGGCGCAAACGGCAGAGAATCTGGCGCGCAAATTTGAAATCTCTCGCGAAAAGCAGGACGAGTTTGCGCTGCTCAGCCAGCAGCGCGCCGCCGCCGCGTGGGAAGCTGGCGCGTTTGCCGACGAGGTAGTGCCAGTCGAGATCAAAGGCCGCAAAGGAACAACTCTGTTCGAGCGCGACGATCATCTGCGACCCGACACAACGATGGAAGGGCTTGCCAGACTCAAACCGGCTTTCTCGAAAGACGGGCTTGTCACGGCGGGCAACGCTTCGGGCATAGTTGACGGCGCGGCGGCGATAGTCATCGCAAACGAAGAGACCGCGCGCAGGCTTGAATCGCGTCCGCTTGGCCGCATAGTCTCGTGGGGGGTTGCGGGTGTGCCGCCTGAGATAATGGGAATAGGCCCTGTGCCTGCGTCGCAGAAAGCAATGGCCGCAGCAGGATTGAGCCTCGACGATATTGACCTTGTTGAAGTGAACGAAGCATTCGCAGGCCAGTACCTCGCGGTCGAACATGAACTTGGGCTTGATCGCGAGCGCACGAATGTAAACGGCGGCGCAATTGCGCTCGGCCATCCGCTCGGAGCGTCGGGCACTCGGCTTGTTCTGACCGTGTTGCTTGAGCTAAGGCGGCGAGGAAAGAAGCGCGGACTCGCAACGGCGTGCATAGGCGGCGGCCAGGGCATTGCCATGATTGTTGAAGCATTCTAATAGAATGAAAAGGACGAACCGCAAAAGCATTGCTGACAGGTATGCCTGTCTTCAGCCTTTTCCGGGACTTGCTTGATCTATGTTTGGTGAACGAAAAAAACTTGTGATGTGTCAGGCGTGCCGCGCGCTGGTCGAAGCGTCGGCCAACCCCTGCCCGCTTTGCGGAAAAGAATCCGTTCCGGCGCGAAGAGTGCGAACCAGCGCTACGGCGGAGAGTTCTTCTTTTATCTCTTTCATCATTCTGACGATCAACATTCTGCTCTTCGTGCTGATGGCGGTGGTCGAAGTAAAAAGCGGGCGCGGAGCCGAGGCATTCGTTCAAAGTCCGAGCATCGGCGTGCTCATCGACTTCGGAGGTCTCGACATACAATCCGTAGCGGAAGGACAATGGTGGAGGCTGGTGACGTACAACTTTCTCCACATAGGACTGATGCACCTGCTCTTTAATAGTTCGGCTCTCTATCAAGTCGGGCCGCAAGTGGAAGAGCTTTACGGCTCTCAGAAATTCATATTCATCTATATGCTGACGGGCGTAACGAGCGCCGTCGCATCGTTTTTCTTTAACCTCGGCGGCGCGGGCGCGAGCGGCGCAATATTCGGGCTGATAGGTCTGATGGCCGTCTACGGCTACAGACTGGGCGGGTCTTATGGTCAGGCGATAATGAGGCAGATGCTCATTTGGGGCGCGATTGGATTCCTGTTTGGATTCGTGGTGCCGAACATAAACAATGTGGCTCATGCGGGCGGCTTCATCGCCGGAGGCTGTCTGGGGTTTGTGATCAGCCCTGATGCGCCTGCGACAAGCCGCGCATCTTTGAGTTGGAACGCAGCGGCAATCGCCTGCATTCTGGTTCTCGCATCGAGCTTTGCGCTGGCAGGCAAAAGTTATGGCGAGATTCAGGAACGAGAGGTTCAGAAAAATTATGTGCTACGGCTTTCAGATCTCATTCGAGATGGGCAAAAAGCATGGAACCAATCAATCACTGCGCTCGACTCGAAACAAGACCTGCCTAAAATAGCAGAAAGTTTGAAAGGCGTTGCGACTAACATTGATAACATTCCACAGATTGATGAACGCAGCACTGAAATACGCAAACGCATCGTTGAAAGCTTCAACAAACGAGCAAGCGCAGTTGAGTCAGCAGGAAAGGATGAAAAGGCTTTAGCCCTGACATCAATCGCTGATTTTGAAGAGGCGAAAAAAGCGTTTGACGATTATTTCACCTGGGAAGGAAGCGTTCTGAAAAAATATGGACTCGTGCGCGGGAAGAAATGATTCGACGTTAAACAATTCCGATCTGATTCGTATTTCCGCCGATGACACTTGAAAAAATCCGCAACGAACCCGCATTCAGAGATTGTCCCGCCTGCGGCAATCCAACTCCTCTTGAAAGAGCCGACTGCATCTATTGCGGGCATAAATCCGTTGAAGCACTTGTTGCCGAACAGGAAGCGGCGCGCGCCAGTAGCTTCATCGATGCGCTGTTCGCTCGTTCCAATCCGTTCACGATGATCTTCATCGGCATAAACCTGGGAGTCTTTGCGCTGGAATGGCTGGCAGGCGGTATGGGCTCTCTGTCTGCGGACATAATGGTCTTAAGAGCTATGGGCGCGAAAGACAATCCGCTGATAAACACGCAGCACGAATACTGGCGCTTTATCACATCGAATTTTCTACATATCGGATTCCTGCATCTGCTGTTTAACAATTACGCGCTCATGATAATCGGGCAAGAGATAGAGCGCATTTATGGCTCTGCGCGATTTGTAATTCTCTACATTGTGACCGGGATTGTAGCTTCGATGGCAAGCTATTATTTCAACCCCGAAGTTACATCTGCCGGAGCATCGGGTTCAATCTTCGGGCTGTTCGGCGTGATGGCAGCTTTCGGCTTCAAGTACAGGAAGGAGTTGCCGGAGTTCCTGAGCAAAAACATCAAGCGTCAAATCATACCTGTCATCATTATCAACCTGGCTTTCGGATTCATAGTAAGAATCGTTGACAACTCTGCGCACATCGGCGGATTGCTTTCAGGGATAGCGCTGGCCTTTATCATTCCTTACAAGCGGCTCGATGAAAAAAAGACCGCCGGAGCGTGGCGGTCGCTTCAAATCATCTGCCTCGCTGTGGCCTTAATTTCGTTTGTCGCAGCCTTCCGCAACTACGACGGGCCTGAACTCAAGTTTGCCAACCTCGGCAGGAATCCTCAAACAAGCATTAGGGGTTATGTCGCTCAAGCCAATAAAGCTTTGATCGATTCCATCAATTTTTTCATACCGAGCTTAAACAAGAGGGATGAAAGGGCGGACACCAGTACGGCGCTTGAGGCAGCCGAGCGCGGGATCAAACTGTTAGAGAATTCTCCTGACACCGAAGACCAGATGGATACGCTTCGACAGCTAGTGATGAACCTGCTTATCCGGCAAAAGCAGCTCATCGAACGCTTCAATCAGATGAACCCAAAAGACTGGGAGAAAATCGGGAGCGAAGAAGAAGCATTGATCAAAGAAGCCAAACAAAATGGATTAATCCAGATGGAAAAGGAAGCCGATAACGAATCAGGCGTCTAATCCAAAGATGTATTTGCCGGTTGAAGAATCTCTCTTGAAATAATAACCTACCCGTTTCCGGGAAGAATAAAATTCATAT
>DATEKX010000745.1:0-2620 GCA_035277165.1 Blastocatellia bacterium
TTTCCGTCCAGCGCACATAGCCGATGGGATAATCGTTTCCCTTCTCTTCATATTCAGGATCGTAGCGACCCGGCCCGTAAGAACGCGAGATGCGGAGGTCAAGCTCTTTCGCAAAGTAAGAGTGTCGAGGCACATCCAGTCCGACAGAACCTACGGCTACGACGCGCGCGCGATCACGCGCAAGATCGCCCGCAAGTTCGATTGGTTCGTTAGACTTCGTCCCCGCTGTAATCACAACACAATCGGCTCCGCGCCCTTCGGTCAAGCTCTGGCAAAGCGCGCGCGCCGTTTGCGGATCGCTTGCAACCAGATCAGCGCCGGATTTTTTCGCAAGCTCGCAAGCAGCTTTATCAATGTCTACTCCGAGACAGCGGCAGCCCGCCGCTTTAAGAAGCTGGACGGTAAGCTGGCCGACAAGCCCAAGCCCGATGACCGCGACTGTTTCGCCCAATCGCATATCGGCCAGACGCAAGCCTTGCAGCGCGATTGACCCTACGGTCGTGTAGCAAGCCGATTCGAGCGAAGCGCCGTCGGGCAGTTTCGCGCAAAGATTTTTTGGCACGAATATGACTTCGGAATGCGTCGCGTAGCCGCCGCCCGCGCAAGCCACACGGTCGCCAACGCGAAACTCCTGCACCTGGCTTCCGACTGCCATCACGACGCCCGACGCGCTGTATCCGAGCGGTTTCGATTGATCGAGCCGCGCCTTCACCTTCTCGTAAGTCGAGCGAAGTCCTTCGCGCTTGAACGTATCGAAGACCTGCCGAACGAGATCGGGGCGGCTGCGAGCTTTTCCTACGAGCGAACTCTGCGCAGTCTCGACTATCGTGCGCTCAGTTCCGGCGCTGATGAGCGAAAAGGCTGTGCGAACAAGTACGCCGCCCGGCTTGAGCGCAGGCGGCGGCAGTTCCTCAACCTTGAGTTCGCCCGTGCGATAGTTTTGAATGACTTGTTTCATGTGTTAGAGGTCAGAGGCTAGGGGTTAGAGGTTAGGCATCATTTCGTATTCTCGATCTGACCTCTAACCCCTAGCCTCTGACCTCTGAAATTTATATCAGTGGGTATTCGGCCCGCATCTTGTGCCTGTAGCTTTGCAGCACCTTGTGGACTTGTCGAGGGCTGACTTTGTCAATCTCCCCGGCGATGCTGTAGTGCAATCCATGTTCAGGCGGCGCGGGCGAGGCGAGGTATCCGGCATACGCATTGAGTATCTGCTTTTGCACTTCGGGCGCCGGATCAGGAACATTTGCGAAGGCGCGTTCGTCGTCGTGGAGAACATCAAGCCACCTCAACACCTGCCAGCGAGTGACGTATCCGAGTTGTTCGGCAATCTTGCTGGGTAATTCCGTCAAACGATAGCGCCCCTCGTTCAACTCGAACCAGTAAAGCTTCTCTATCTCGAAAAGTTGCAGGCGAGACGGATTAGGCGTCGGTGATGCGTCGTACTGCGCAAGCGACCAGTCGCGTATGATCTTCATCACCTGCTTGTAAGGAATGCCGAGCGCGGCACTGATGGCGCGGCGACGGCCTCCGTCAGGGCGATGGCCGCTTTCAACAAAGCGCTGGTACATCTCGATTGCGCGCGCCTTCACTTCATCCGTGATGAGCGCTTTCGACTGAACCATCTCGCGTATGCAGTCGGCCACGAGTTGCCGCTTAATCCAGAGGCGATTTGCAATCTGAGAATGCATCTCCTTAGTCTGGATAGGTCGCCCCGCAAACTCTGCATCGTATAATTCGATTATGCGACGGCGAACCTCTGGCGTAAGCACGTCTGCTTTTGCTGCTCGCACTGCTTTTGGTTTTGGCGCGCTGGAAAGCGGCATTGGCATAGAAGGAGCAGGACGAGGCGCAACTCGCGTTACAGGCATAGCAGCCCTCGCCTCCGCAGGGACGTGTTTAACAACGCGCTTCTTCATGCACTTAAGGCAGTAAGCGGCTTTTCGGTCAGGTGAAAAGAAGGTTGCGTTGCAAACCGTGCAGGTTCGACGAAATTTCATTCCGCTCATAGTAGAACTCATAGTCTAATTTGCTGTCCTCTAAACTTCAACCCGATATGTTAACAGATCAGGTCGTTTTATTACTTCTTTCAAAAGTAATCTATTTTATCATCAGATAACAATTCATGATCTTGAAAAAATCACGAAGACCCGGCCCTTGATAAAAGTCCGAGGGTTGTATTTTCACCCTCAAATACAAGATGCCACTGGCGAAACTCAAGTTCGCCGAAAGCGCGATTACTCTTTCAATGTGTATGCTAATAAAATTGACGGCATTGCGGAAAGCGGGAGCATCGCGTTCGCGCATCCGCGCTCGATAACCGAACGCGGCATGCCGAAAACAATGGCTGTCTCGTTTGACTCCGCAATCACATGGCCGCCTGCTTCGCGTATAGTTTCAGCGCCGCGCGCGCCGTCTTCGCCCATCCCCGTCAACACTATAGCCAGAGTCCGCTTGCCGTACACTGACGCCGCCGATTCAAACAACGCGTCAGCCGAAGGCGTGTGAAGATTGAGAGTTTCTCTCTCGCTGACTCGAAGCACAGGAGCGGTCTTGCCGCTAATGATCGTCGTTTGTTTGCCTGCAGGCGCAATGTAGATGTGCCGCTTTTTTATAGGCT
>DATEKX010000746.1:0-5458 GCA_035277165.1 Blastocatellia bacterium
ATTAAGAATTACGAATTAAGAATTATTCTCCGCTTCCTCTATTCTTAATTTTTAATTCGTAATTCTTAATTGGCTACTCGTAACGAAGCGCGACCATTGGGTCAACTTTCGTAGCGCGACGAGCAGGCACGAAACAGGCCCCCAGAGCCACTCCTGTCAGAATTAGCGGAATTGCGATGAACGTCGCAGGGTCGGTCACGCTTACGCCGAACAGCAGGCTCTCCATCAATCGCGTGAGCAGGAATGCTCCTACTAATCCTACGCCGATGCCGATTGCAACCAGCGCCATGCCTTGACCAGTTATCATCCTGAGCACGTCCGAAGATCGCGCGCCAAGTGCCATACGAATGCCTATTTCGTGCGTGCGCTGTGTGACTGAATAACTCATCACGCCGTAGATACCAACTACTGCCAGAATTAAAGCAACGGCGGCGAATATGCCGAGCAGCAGCATGTTGAACCGTTGCTCGGCGATGGAAGTAGAGATCGCTTGTTCAAAGCTCATGACTTCAGAAACGGGCAGATTTTTATCAATCGTCCAGACTTCGCCCTGCACTGCTGCCGCCAGTTGCAGAGGAGCGGAACTGGTGCGAACGACCAGCGTCATGTAACGAGGACTGGCAGCCTGAAGATGAGGCAGGTAGATCTCCGGGCGCGGTCTAGCCTTCCAATCGCCTTGCTTTACATCTTTTATGACTGCAACTATCTCGCGCGGGTACGAATCCTCTCCTGTTAATTCAATGCGCTTGCCGATAGGGTCTTCGCCGGGCCAGTAACGGCGTGCCATCGCTTCGTTGATGATCACTGTGCCGGGCGACGTTTCGTTGTCGCGTTCAGTGAAATCGCGCCCCGCGACAAGCGTCGCTCCCATAGTCTGAAAATAATTAGGCTGAACAATGCGATACACACCGACTGGTCTTTCTCCCGGCAGCGGGGCGGGGCGGCCCTCGATTGTGAAGCCAAGACCCCAGAGGTCGCCTGCGAGCGGCAGATGATTGATCGCGCTTGCGGATTCGACTCCCGGCAAGCTCTCGACCCGCTCACGCAATTGATTAAAGAACGCGGCTCGTTTGGGGCCTGTCGAATGCTCAGAACCTGCAAGCGATACGATCATCGTCAGCACATTGCGAGGATTGAAGCCCGAATCAACCGATTGAAGCCGCAGGAAACTTCGTATCATCAGCCCCCCGCCCACAAGCAACACCAGAGCGAGCGCAATCTCTGAAACCACGAGCAGGCGGCGAACGCGATTGCGGCGGCGGCCTTCGGTCGAACTGCGCCCGCCTTCTTTGAGCGACTCATTCAGGTTGAGCTTTGAAGCCTGTAACGCGGGAACAAGACCGAACACGAGGCCGGTCAGTATCGAGATCGCAAGCGTGAAGCCAAGAACATAACCGTCAAGGGTGATGGTTTGCGCTCGCGGCAGGTTTGCGGGGCTTAGCGCGAGCAACCCGCTGATCCCCCACGAAGCCAGTAGCAATCCAGCCAGTCCGCCTGCTATCGCGAGCATTACGCTTTCCGTCAATAACTGGCGAACGATTCGGCTGCGACTGGCTCCCAGAGCCGTTTTCACGGCGATCTCTTTTTGCCGAGCGGTGGCTCTTGCCATCATCAGATTTGCTACGTTAGCGCAGGCGATCAGCAGCACAAAGCAGACAGCTCCGAGGAGGATGAGCAGAGCGGGCCGCGTTTTTCCAACTACTGCTTCATGCAGCGGGTCAACAAAGACATTTAGACCCGTGTTGCTGTCGGGATATTGTTGTTGGAGTCTTTGACTGATCGCTTCCATCTCTGCCTGGGCTTGCCCGACTGTCACGCCCTCTTTCAATCGCGCAAAGATGCGCAACGATTGCCCGCCCCGGTCGGTGAGTCTGGGCGCGAGGTTCAATGGCGACCACATCTCTGCGCGCGTCGCCCAGAACGGCGCGAACTGAAACTCCTTCGGCATCACGCCAATGATGGTGTAGCTCTGTCCGTCGAGCGTGATCTGCTGATTAATTATGTTTGAATCGCCGCCGAACCTGCGCTGCCAGAGGCCATGACTGAGGACGATAACGCGCTCGTTGCCGGGTTGATCTTCTCCGTTGCTGAACGTGCGGCCAAGCGCGGGGCTTACACCAAGCAGATGAAACATGTCGGCGGTCAGTTGCAGGCCGTTTAGTTGTTCGGGCCTGTCGCGGCCCGTAAGGTTAGCCGTCCAGTACTGCGCGGCGGCGATTGATTCGAAAACCGATTGCTGCTCTCGCCAGTCGAAGAAATTTGCGGGCGCGACAGGCGATAACTCTTGATGCAGCACTGTCATAATGCGCGCAGGGTCGTTATAGGGGAGCGGGCGAAGCAGCACGGCATTGACCACGCTGAATATTGCGGTGTTTGCGCCTATGCCTAAAGCGAGAGCAAAGATTGCAACGAGCGTGAAGCTGCGATTTTTCAGCAGCATCCGAAATCCGTAACGAATATCTTGAATGATAGCTTCCATCAAACACCTCGTCCTTCAAGCGATGGGTAAAATAAAACTTATGCCGATAAGAAGGAAGTTTGGTGCCAGTGCTCGATGCTTCGGTCTAAATAGTTATATCACTCGCTTTAAGATGGCCGCGCCTTTGCGCAGGCGACGCCCGGATGTTCGTTTATGGGAAAGCGTTTCTCAGAATTGAATCATTGAATTATTGATTTATTTACACATCGAGCAAGAGCTTAGAGAATAACAAACCAATTGCCCCCTCATTTAGCCCGATTCATCGGGCTTACCCTTTGGGCACATAGGCCAGCCGTTTACGGCTGGTTATGGTGAGCAGGTTTTTTCAAAGGGCGTTTCAACGTCCTTCTGGATTTGGCTTTAGCCAACATTAGTGGAGGCTAAAGCCGCGCAAGCAAGCACGCTAAAGCGCGCTTTAGAATTATCTGCCATTGCTCAACCAGCGCTAGAAGCGCTGGCCTATCTGCCCATAGGGAAAGCCCGATGAATCGGGCTGAATAGTGATTATCCCGGCGATTAGTTATTCACTGTGTAACGTCAATGATTCAATTATCATCATTGCGATTGCAGTGAACGCGGGATTGTTGAGCAGAGTGCGAACGCCGTAACGCAAGACTTGAAATAAAGTTTCCGTCGCGAGCCCCTTCAATTTAATATGCCGACTGCCTGCTCCACTCCATGCAAAAGCTCTCCGCTACGCACAAGCTTTTCAGCCTCTCGTATAAGCAGATGGATTTCTCCATCCTTATCGCTCTCTCGCTGAGGAATGTACTTGCGAATGAGTTTGTAAGCCGCAGCCGTTCCAATACCCGGCTCGTCCCCGTGTTGCGTCCTGAACCCAAGCGCCTGCGCCGCGCAGAGTAATTCGATGGCTAATATGGATTCGACATTTTTAAGCACCTGCCCGGCCTGTCGCGCTGCAATCGAACCCATGCTGTTGTGATCTTCCTGATTGGAAGAGGTCGGTATGGAATCGCCGCTTGCCGGGTGGATCAATACTTTATTTTCGGATGCGAGCGCCGCCGCAGTGTATTGCGCTATCATCATCCCTGAATTCAATCCGCCTGAATTTGTCAGGTAAGCAGGCAGTCCGAAATTTTCGTTCTTGTTCATCAGTCTCGCAATCCGGCGTTCCGAAATATTGCCCAATTCAGATATGGCAAGGGCAAGAAAATCCATCGCCAGAGCGACCGGCTGCCCATGAAAATTTCCGCCAGAGAATGATTCCGAAAACTCTGGCAAGACCAACGGATTATCTGTCGCAGAGTTAATCTCTATTTGAAGCATATGCCGCACAAAAACCATGGCTTCGCGCGACGCGCCATGCACCTGCGGCATACAACGCAGCGAGTAAGCGTCCTGAAGCTTTGTCTCCCGGCACTCTTCCTCCTCTTGAACTTCATTTTTCCTGCGCCTCATGATGTGATCGCGATCAATCAACTGGCTGCTTGCGATCATGGCGTTGATGTTCTTCGCGCAATTAATCTGTCCGGCGAAAGGGCGGAGCTTGTGCAGTTCGAGCCTGAAGGCCGAACTCCTTCCTTTGACTGCCTCTAAGCTCAAAGAACCGGCAATGTCAGCTATCTTTGCCAGGTTTTCGGCATCCCAAAGCGCCAGGGCTCCGATGCTTGTCATAAACTGCGTGCCGTTGGTCAGCGCAAGCCCCTCTTTTGCTTTAAGGTGAACCGGCTCGATCCCGGCTTTGCTTAACGCCTCGACGCCGCTCAACCTCACGCCATTGTATATGGCCTCTCCTTTGCCGAGTAAGACCAGCGCCATATGAGCCAGTGGCGCGAGATCGCCGCTCGATCCGACTGAGCCTTTGACCGGGATTAAAGGGTGCACGCGCTTATTAATCATTTCAATGAGGCTCTCGACCACCTCCACGCGAATTCCCGAATACCCTTTAGCCAATGCGTTAGCGCGCAATAACATCATTGCCCTTACAGCTTCTTCAGGTAATGTTTCCCCGACGCCTGCCGCGTGGCTCAGGATAATATTTTCCTGTAATTGCTCGACATCTTCCGGCGGGATAACTTCGTTTTGTAAGGAGCCGAAACCGGTTGTTATTCCATATATGACTTTTTTTTCCAGTATCCATTGCTCAACAAGCTTACGCGACATCCTCATTTTTTCTTTGGCTTGATCGGTCAGATCAACCCTTTGAAAGTCCCTCGCCACAGCAATTATTTCTTTAAATCCCAGAGTCTTTCCGTCCAATAATATGTCGTCATCTGTGACTGGACTAGATGGCATACTTCCTCCGCAAAAGACAAGGCTTTCGAGACAGGGATGTTATCATGCCGCGAATTATCTGACATCCCTGACGCCTCATTCATAACGAAGCGCGATCATCGGGTCTACTTTCGTAGCCCGTCGCGCGGGCACTGCGCAGGCCACGAGAGCCACTCCCGCAAGCAGAAGCGAGGTGACGGCAAATGTCGCGGGGTCGGTCGCAGACACGCCGAACAGCAGGCTCTCAAGCACCCGCGTCGCCAGATATGCCCCGCCTAATCCGAGAGCCACACCCGTCAAAATCAGTTTCATCCCTTGCCCGACGACGAGTTTCAACACATCCCCAGAAGAGGCTCCCAGAGCCATTCTCACGCCAATCTCGTGTGTGCGCAGGCTGACGGAATATGCTACAACTCCATAGATGCCGACCGCGCCGAGCAGCAGCGCGACTCCTGCGAAGACGGCAAGCAACAGCACTGTGGAACGACGCGCCGAGACGGATTCTGAGATCACCTGATTGAGCGGCTGAACGTTGGCAACGGGCACATCTTTATCCACTGCCCACACTTCATTGCGAATCGCGGCGGCAAGCCCCGTTGGATCAGAGTCTGTGCGAACCATCAAAACCAGAGAAGAGGTGAAAGTCGCCTGCGCATACGGGCGGTATATCTCCAAATGCGTCGGGGTATCAAGGGCTTGCTCTTTGACATCGCCGACCACTCCGATTATTGGCACCCAATCTTT
>DATEKX010000747.1:0-7182 GCA_035277165.1 Blastocatellia bacterium
TCGCGGTCAATGCCAACCGCTTCGATGTCGAGCGCTGTGCTGGTCAATATTGTGCGAACTTGAGATGTAGTCAATGTGGGCTTGAACTGTTTAAGCAACGCGGCTATGGCTCCGGCGTGCGGGGCCGCTGCTGATGTGCCAAAAAACGGATTCAAGCCGGAACCGCCTGGAAACGTTGTAGCCACGCCATCAGCCGCCGCGATGTCCGGCTTTTGACGAACCGTTCCTCCGCTCGTAGCAAACAACACGTTGCCCGGTGTTATCGCAGTGCCGTTAGCATTGTAAAAGACTCGTCGAGTTCCATCAGAGCTGAAGGTTTCCGTCGGATTGGTTGCGCCGCCGACAAACGCTCCGCCGCCTGCCGACGACGCGTTCACAGCAGCTACGCCAAAGGCATCTGCCGCGCAGGAGTGTCCTTTGGTCTGACCAGAGGTTGCTATCAGCAATCTTGCGCGGCCCGTGTTCAGATGTATAGCTCGCGCTGCGCCGCTGAATTTCACGATTGCAATCTTTTCTCCGACGTTGAGCGTGCTGATGCCTTCATAGGGGTCTTGAGTTCCGGTTTGACTGCTATCGGAAGAGCGCAGGATACTTGTCCCCGCGTTATTGAGAACGTAGACATCGTAATCGTTTCCTGATCCGGCCAGAGGGTCCGACCACATCATATCAATGCGGCGAGAACTGCCGCCTGAATTGACAGTGTTTAAGGTCACTCCTGCGCTGAACTGATGCAATCGTCCGAGGTTGTTAGCGCCGTCCATCAAATCAACGCCGGAATCGTTGAAGTCGCCTTCCCAAACGCCCGACGTGCCGTCAGTGAGATTGCCTGAATTACCCGCCGATGAAAAATACAACGCGCCAGCGGCAGTCACAGTATTTACGGCCTGCGCAATGATGGCATCCTGAAACGGCGACTCATTCGAGTAAAAAACGTCGTCAATAATGATGTCGCAACCGTTCGTGCGCAGGGATTGAATGTTGTTGGCAAAGCTGGCTGACCCGAGAAAGGCGGTCGCAAAATAAAGTTGCGCGCCCGGCGCAAGGTCGTGAACGATTTGCATCATCGCTCGGCCTTCGTCTGTGCCGCCGCTGCCTAAATCCTGCAAGACCGTGACAGGCGTGGTGAATCCGTTTGGATTGCCGACTCCCGGCAAATCGCCTGTCAATACATTCGTCGCCGCAACGCCCATATTGTTATAGCTATCCGAGAGCACGCCGATCTTTATTCCAGCGCCGTTCACACCAAACGTGGTGCGCGCCGATGCCGCAGCGTGAGCCGTGTCTCCTGCCGAAGTAGCCAAGCCGATATTAGTGATCGGGCCCGGATCGTCCTGTTGAGTCGTCACAGTGCGCATCGCTTGCGGAAGCTGCGCGCGCACGCGATTGGCTCGCGCTGCAAACGATTGAGACTGAGCGGTACGCGCAGCAATTTCGTCCTGAGTCGCGCGCTGTGTCTGCGCTTCGACCGCGCGGATGATGGATTTGATATTTGGCGAACCGGCCAGAAACTCTAACTGCAAGAGAGGTATTCGCGCGCGTATGGAATCGTATTGCTTGAAGGCAAGCACATCTTCTGCGCCTGAGGCTCTCAGTTGCTCAAGCAATCCATTCGTCACTCTTGCAGTTATATCAACAAGCACTTTGCCATTGGCGTCAAGCTTAACATCGGGTTGCAATGCCGGAGCATTCGCAGCGATTGCTTCTCCGCGGTTCACTTTTATGGCGGCCAACAAATTAGAATCTATTTTCTGCTGTTCCGGCGTGCGCGCCAGCTTTGCTTCCATTAACGAACGTATCTGACTCAAGGCGCTATCGCTGATTTTTTCGCTTTGCGCCTGCGCCGCGCGGGCGGTTCTTGTTGAATAGGGCAATATGTTTAACGTGAAAACAGCCAGAGCGATAACTGAGATCGCCAATAATATGCGCAACGATTGTTTACTCGCGCGATTCGCTCGCGAGCAGGAGTTCGGGGATTTGTTTTTCTTCATTTTCACAGCAAAACCTCCATTTTAATGCCTTCGGGAGTCAATCTTAGATAGACATTCCGATGCTACACTACCACTATTTGTAGGGGGCCTTATTTAAAGACCGTTACGGATGCTCGTTAAAATTGAAAACCTGAGTGACTCGACCATTTTGGCCGACTAAATTTTCTATATCATTTCTGATGTTACTGCAAGCGTTAAGCGTCTTGCTGCTGTCCGCTCCACAGCGTGTTGTAGTGATCAACTACTTCTGCCGCTGGCCCTATCGTTTTGACGCCGCCGTCTTGCAAAAGAATTGCGTGCTCGCACAGATGCGTAATCATGCCGAGGTTGTGCGTAACAAATAAAACAGTCCTGCCGCTGCGCGTAACGTCGTCCATCTTGCCCAGACATTTTTTCTGAAAGCTCGCGTCGCCTACGGCAAGCACTTCATCAACGATCAATATTTCAGGGTCGAGGTGCGCGGCAACGGCGAAAGCCAGTCGCACATACATGCCGCTCGAATATCGTTTCACAGCCGTATCCATGAATTTTTCTATCTCGGCAAAGGCGACTATCTCGTCGAAGCGAGCCTCTATTTCCCGCCGCTTCATGCCGAGCACTGCGCCGTTCAGATAAATATTCTCTTTGCCGCTCAAATCCGGGTGAAAGCCCGTGCCGACTTCGAGCAGGCTTGCGACGCGCCCGTAAAGCTCGGCCCGCCCGCTCGTCGGCTCGATTATGCGCGAAAGTATCGAGAGCAGAGTTGATTTGCCCGCTCCGTTGGGGCCGATGATGCCCATCACTTCTCCGGGCATCACGTCGAAGCTCACGTCCTTGAGCGCCCATATCATTTCATCCGTGCCATTGCCGTTGCGGCGCAGTCGCTTGAGCGGCGACTGGACGGCATTGACGAGCGAATCGCGCAGCGTGTCATAGCGCACGCCGGGGCGGTCGCCCGTGTTGATGCGAAATTGTTTGCTGAGATTTTTGACTTTAATGATAGGTTTCATCAGCGCGTTATATAAACTCTGCGAAATGCCTTTCCATCCGCCGGAACGTGTATGACGCGTACACAAGCAGCAGAAGCGTGAAGACCGTCGAATAGCCGAGAGACAGCCAGTGAAACTCTCTGCCAAAGAGCGCTGCGCGAAAGCCTTCGATGATGCCGGTCAGCGGATTGAGAATCATCATCCATCGCCATTCTTCGGGCACAAGCGTTGACGGGTAAATGACCGGCGACAGAAACAGCCAGACCTGAATCAGAAACGGCAACACATATCGCACGTCTCTGTATCGAACGTTCAAAGCTGCAAGCCACACGGCCATGCCGAGCGCAAACAGCGTCGTGAGCACGACCAGCGGAATCAGCATCAAGTATCCCGCAGTCACGGGGAAGTTGTAATAGATCAACAATCCTATAAGTAAAAAAGATGCGATTGCGAAATCAATCAGTCCGGCTCCGATTGCCGAAGCCGGAATTATCAATCGCGGAAAGTAGACTTTCGTTATCAGGTTCGTGTTGCCAAGCAGGCTGTTAGCGCCGCTCATCACTGCATTTGAAAAATAGGTCCAAAGCAACAACCCTGTGTAAAAAAATATCGGATAAGGAATGCCTTCGGTCGGCACGCGGGCGAGTTTGCCGAAGAAGTAGGTGAAGATAATCATAGTAATGAGCGGTTGCAGAATCGCCCATGCTGCTCCGAGCAATGTCTGTTTGTAGCGCACTCTGACATCGCGCCATATCAGGAAGTAAAGCAACTCGCGATATGACCACAAGTCAGGGAAATTGATCGGCACCCACGCCCGGCTCGATTCGATTACAACCAGAGGTTTGCTGGGCAAGGCAGAAGATAGATTGCCTGAACGTGCATAAGGATCAGTTATCTCATTAGATGCCAAATGCGCTGCTGATTCTGCTTCGCTCACTCTTTCGCTTCCAGACAGACTCATTACGATTACGAGACAATTCTCAGCCTTTCTTTGAGATCAAAACTCTAAGGAGCACTTCCTGCAAGTAAGTTTTGGGAGAGTGGCTTCTCTGAGTGTGTTATCAACTGCTCCGGCTGATTTAGCCACTTAATGTCGGACTCTGAGTGTAATAGCGATTATCCTGCGTTGTCAACGATACTACCTCGACGCAAGATTATTGCAAAGTATATGTAGGGACAGGGCTTGTATCATTTTGCATTCATCATTTCCCTTATCGCCCGGCGCATTGTCGCTCAAGGCTGACGAGCGTTTCACCGATTGCTTTTTGCTCGAACGTGTTCGGGGCCGCAGCCTTTGCCGTCGCAAGATAAGGGCGAGCCTTTCTGCATTCGCTCTCGTTTGGATCGAGCGCAAGCATCTGTTGCAGATGGCTCAAAGCTTCGTCGTATTTTTTCGCTTCAATCAGCAACGTCGCAAGCCGCGCTTGCAAATCATAAGCTTCCCCTACGACGACGAGCGATTGCTTGAGCGCGTCCTCTTCTTTTACTCGGTCTTGATCGTGATAAAGATTGGCAAGCGCTTCGTGCGCGGCTGCGTTCGGCGGGTAGATAGCTATGGACTGCTGCAACAGTTGCTCTGTTGCCTGCTTGTCTCCTTCTTCCCATTTGGCCGCAGCAAGCGTTGTGGTGAACTGTGATTTCAACAGAGATGGATTGCGCAGAATGTATGACCGGGTTTCCGCATCGGTCAAAGCAAGGCCCTGCTTGATCAAGGCTTCGGCTTCGGCTGTTCTTTTCTCGGTGACATAGAGCCGCGCGAGCGACAAATAAGCCGGTTCAAAACTCGGATCGCTTGCGAGCGATTCTTTCAAGAGAGTTTCGGCTCGGCGAGGGTCTCGCCTCATGTTCAAGCCTCCGAGATTATAGGAAGCGCGAGGCGATTCGGGCACTGCTTTATAATTAGCCTGCCACACTGAAAATTCATCCTTCCAATCGCGATTGCGAATTACGGTCATCACCGCAAGCGCAATGATGAAAACGGTGACTGCCGCATAAGCGATCTGTCTGGCTTGCCCTGTTCTGGTGGCGAACTCTCTGACAATCGACGCGACCAACAGGCCGAAGCCCATCATCGGAAGATAAAGATAATGGTCTGCGAGTAGCTCGTGATGAGGGATGATTTGACTGACGGGAAGCAACATCGCGAAGTAAGAGAGAATGGCGAACGCCATCAAACGGTTTCGCTTGAGCATAGTGAAGCCAGCCGCAATCGTTGCGCCGACCACAGCGAGCGACACGAGCACTTGCAGGTCAAAGACCGATGTAGAGACACTGAACGCTCCGAAGTATTGCGCGATGGGGGTCGGATAGATGAGTTGCTTCAGATACCATGCGTGAACTTTGATGACGGTAAGCAGGGTGGCAAACAAACTGTCGCCCCAGTAATGCAATCCTTCTTTGCCAGCGCGCCCGCTGGCGTAACGAATAAAGAGCATGTACCAGATGAAAGCTATCGCCGCAACTGTAAGCGCGATGTATAACCACCTGTCTCGGTTGAAAGCTTTTCGCGCGGCTCCGAAATATCGCTTTGTCCGGTCGCCCTCTTCCCCCGGCCAGAACTCGCAGAAGTTCCAGATGAATATTATAAGCGGCAAGCTCACAGCCATCTCTTTCGACATCAATCCGAGCGCCCACAAAACCAGAAACAGCGCGAAAGACAAGCGCGACTTGCTGTTGCGATAGGTCAGATAACTGTGAAATGCAGCGAGGTAGAAGAGCGTGAAAAGCACGTCACGGCGGCCTGAGATATATGCGACCGCGTCCGTTTGAATCGGGTGAACAGCAAAGATCAAGGCTGTGAGCGCAGGGATTATCGAGCTTACGGTGAATCGCCGAATCAGGAAGAATACAAGAACGGTATTCGCGGCGTGAATCAGCACATTTGTCAGATGAAAGCCGAAGGGATTCGCGCCCCATATAGCGAAGTCCAGAATGTAAGATAAATTTCTGACCGGCCTGTATGAATCAATCAGCATTTCGATCAGGTGAGAAAAATTGCGCGGGCGACTGTAGATCAACACCAGATATTGATCGTCGAATACGAAGTCGTTTCCCATGCTGTTTGCGTAACAGATGAAGACAGCCATTGCCAGCGCTGCGGCTGTCAGATAAAGCAATCCATTATCAGTGCGTTGTCTTGTTTTCTGTTTTCGCCGAGCGGTCGCGGCCTTTTTAGTCTTACGCGTGGTACTGATGGTTTTCATCTAAATCGATATTTATAGTAATTGATAACTTTGCTTGCGTCCTACTTTCACTGAATCAGGTTAGCAAGCTTTCAAAAACTTTTGAAGCTAACCGCGTCCGGGTGACTCAGGGCGCCGCTTTTAATTGCGAAAGGGCTATAGTATAAATGCGGTAAGGGGCGCAGATGAGAGAGCGAGTTTGGCAGGTCGCTTCATTCGGAACCTTCGATGTCGAGAACTACGGGGATCTGCTTTTTCCGTTAATCGCTGAGGCGGAGTTGGCTGAACGGCTTGGCTCCGTGAAACTTCACCGATTCTCCTACAATGCTAAAGAGCCGCCCGACTGGCCATACACGGTCACTTCGGTGGCCGAACTGCCAGAGGTCGCAGGCAGTCTCGACGGCGTGCTCATCGGGGGCGGTTCTATTATTCGGTTTGATAAAGAGATCGCTCCCGGTTACGGCCCGTCAACACCGGCGATCCATCACCCGACAGGCTATTGGCTCACGCCCGCATTAATTGCTTTGCAGCACGGCATCCCGCTGATTTGGAACTCGCCGGGCATGCATGGCGACAACATCCCTCCATGGGCCGACCCTTTAATGGAACAGGCGCTTGGAAACAGCCGCTACATCGCGGTGCGCGATGAAATGTCGCAAGCCGTGCTGGCGCGTTTCGTTGACAAAGCTCGGATCGCCGTCCTGCCTGACACCGCCTTTGGAATTCCCAGATTGATTGATGAGCGGCAACCATCAATTGAACTCAGCCGCCTGCGCGAGGCTTCCGGTTTGACCGCACCATACATCATTGTTCAGGCCATTGACGGACTGGACTCTTTCTTGCGCTTAATAAGAAATCATCCTCAACAGTTTCGGGATTTCCGCTTTCTAGTGCTGCCCATCGGGCCAATCCTCGGCGATCACGAATCAATCATAGGCGATGACCTGCCGGGACTGGTTCGCCTGCCTACCTGGCCGCCCCCACTGCTGCTGGCAGAGTTTATCAGTCGGGCGGCGGCGGTCGTCGGCCACAGCTACCATCTGG
>DATEKX010000748.1:0-5146 GCA_035277165.1 Blastocatellia bacterium
TCCAGCGGCTCGCTTATGATTTAAATTTCTTCCGGGGCGTTTCTAATCGTTAGCTAAAGCCACAGGCGTGCAGCTTACGCGGTTGCCTTGCAGGCTTATGTCGTCTATGTACCAGCCCTGTCCTTTGAAATCCTGATCTGCGACCGTGCGGAACCTGATGATCACGGTCTTGCCCGCAAAGCTGCTCAGATCAACCACGACCTGCTGGAACTGCCCCAGACGCCCCTCTGTCCACGCCGGTGAACCGGCCAGAGGATTGGTGTTAGCAAACTCCCAGATGCTGCCGTTGTAGCCGCCTCGAATTATCTTCGAGCCGAGGTCTTCAAAGCCGCTGCCCGTCGAAATCTCTAACACACCGCCGTCAAAGTCTCCGCTCTCGAATTCAAAAGTGTGATAGAACACTAATTCCAGGTCACGACCATCAGAAGGCAAAGCAATGGGAAGGCTATCAAGGTGCGAGTCGGCCACCTGGCCCGGGTCTGACGAAAACCATGCGCTGCCGCCTGAACGAAATCGCTTCTTAGAGATTGACCATGTGTCAACCGGCACTTTTTTCTTCTTCTTTTTGAGCGCGCTTGCGTGCGTCCATTTCGCTTCGCCCGATTCCACGCCGTCTGCAAAAAATTCCGCAGGTTGCTTGCGGCCCAGAGACAGGCTGAACCGTATGCGCGAAACAAGCCCTCCGCTTGTCACGTCGAGTGTCAGCGGAATGACCGTCCCGCACGGCACTGTTTTGTCAACGACGAGCACAAACGGCGTCAGGTTTTCGCGAGTTTCGCCCTGAGCGATTGTCGGGAAGTCTGCCGTGCTCGCCGTCACATTCACGCCTGCCGTTGTAGTCGAGATGGTGCCGTGGCTGCCTGTGAGCGCAATAGATGACGGGTCGCTGATGCTGACATTCAGCGAGATTGTTTCTCCCGGATCAGCGAACTCATCAGCGCCGCCGGAAAACATAACTTTCTCAAATTTGGCAACGGGCGACGGTTTGTTCTCGCCGTTGTAAACGACAAGCGCGAAGTCTTGATCTGTGGAATCGTTGTTGCCCGGCACTCCATCGCCTGCGATGTTAGTGGCGCGCACGCGAATCATAAATGATCCGGCGGTTCCGGCAGGCAGCCAAACGGCTTCGACATTATTTCTTGCATCAGCCTCGCCGCCGGGCTGCGATTCCTGCCCCGCGAAATTGTTTCCGCGATAGACCTGACCGTTGATTACGACTTCCAGATCGAGATCGTTGACCCACGAAGCGAATACCGAAACGCCCGGCGCATCAGACCACGCAAGCGTTACGCGAAACGGCTCGCTTGATTCTTTCACTTCGCCTGTCATCACAAATTCCTGGCCGCTGTCGCCAAGCGTGTTTGTTTGATTGACGAAAATCTTTGGCGTGCTGTTGAATGCGCGCTTCAAATTCAGGAGCCCCCACCCCTGGCGCGGGTGAGGCAGATTGCCGCCTGCCCCTTCGCCTGTCAGATAAGTAGTCGTGTTGACCATCAATGCTTTTATCAGCGCCGCGCTCGGTTCTTCGCCGCGATTGAGGAAGAACTGCCGTATGAGAGCAGCGCCACCCGCCACTTGAGGCGTTGAATGGCTCGTGCCCGAAGACCATGTATAGAGCGTCTGGTCTTTGGGGAAATAAGGGCTCTCAATGCCAGAGCCGCAAATGCCTGTGCCATCGAAGTCCGGGTGTTGCGAAGCTGCGCCTTCGATGTGTGTGCCGGGGGCAGTGATGTCAGGTTTGATTCGCCGATCAAACAGCGGCCCGCCTGACGAGAAATAGGCCATGTCTATCGCGCTGTCGGAATTCTCGTTATCAACTCCGCAACCATCTTCACCTTCTTTGCGGGAGCTTTCACTGGCCGCGACGGAGATAACATTTTTCGCGCTGCCCGGAGAGCCGATAGCTCCGCCCGGCCCCGCATTGCCTGCGGCAAAGCAAATCGCCATTTCCTGATTGCCCGCTTCGCCCGGCATCGCATCGCGAGCCCGCGAGTCGTATTCCTGCGAGTCAATCGTGTAAGAGTTAGAAATTTCGGACCAACTGTTGGACGAAACGCGCGCTCCGGCGCTGTATGCATTAGAGATGAGCTTCGTATATGGCTCGGTCAAATCGAAGCGCCCGTTAGATTGAAAAATCCGCGACGAGCCGAGCAGCGCAAAAGGCGCTGTGCCTAATCCATAATTGAATCCGTCTGCGTCGCGCATCCCTTTTTCGTTAGAAACGTTTCCGCCACCGGCGATTGACAGGTTGATAGTGCCGTGTCCATCTAAATCGCCCGCATCAAGCTCGGATGTATAATCGCGCGCGTAGAGGACGCGGCTCTGCCCGTTCGCGTCAAGAAAGTCAGGATGTAATTTGTCTGCGCTCGTTGAGCCGCGATCAATGCCTGAGTCTGAAACGTCAATGGCGAAGTTGAACTTCGATGTGAAGCCCAGAGATTGAAGCCAGTTCATATAACCGGGGCCGCTGACGGATTTACTGTCGCTTGTCAGACTGCCCGCAAGAATTTGCGACGACCGTTCATCCATCAATTGAGGCGGGCTCCACGGTTCTATGTTTATGACGTTTGCCAGCGCCGCGAGATCAGAGATGCGGCTGGCATCAACCTTCACGCGCATGTTCGTGAAGTTGAGAACTGTGTGTTCAAGGCTTACGATTGACGATGCGATTTTCTTTACGGCCTTTGCGTCATTGCGCGAGCGTTCGCCTTGCGCCAGTTGCAAAGCGACCGTCACTTGCGCGCCGGGCTCTTCGCGCATAGCTTCAACCAGTTGAGGATGAATCTTGTATTCGGCAGTGAACGGCCCTTCCCATTGAACAAAATTTTCGCCGCGCGCGGCAAGCCTCATCAACTGCGCGCTCGATGAGTCGGAACCCCTCACGAGATAGGCGTTGTTCGGCACATAGGCAATCGGCTCAAGCCCGCTTGCGCGGAGGTCGTCAAGCCACGCTCGCTTGACGGGGCCGACAAACTGAATGAGGCGAAGCTCAGAGCCGTTTGATTTCCGCTCGCTCTTAAAACTGGCCGTCTCGTTGTTTGCGGCTCGGCCCATACCGATGAAGCTTCCGGGCGCGTCTTGAACAGTCGTGTCAAGCGCCCCTGACCGCAGCAGCAATACGTTGAAGTCATCACGCACTGTGAAAGCTGATTGGGTAATCGGGCGATCCGATGATGCAGCGATTGATTGTATGCTTTGCCGGTTTTCCGCTCCTTCAAGCGTCGCGTCATCCATTACTAAGAGTTTGAATGAGCCGTAATCAGAGATTTCAATCGCGCCTGCTGATCGGGCTTCGGCAAGCGCAGTCTGATCGTCTGCCGGGATCATTACTTTGCGCAATCCGCCGGGGCTGCGATAGGAACGCGCATTGATAGCGGCTGAACGTAGATGAGCGTTTGCGGTTTTAAAGGCTCGGCGAGACGCTTGATTGCCGCCCTTCTTTAAAATTTTTTGAACGTTCGCGCCCACCGCAGATGTCAGAATAAACACCGCGATTGCAATTAACGACACAAATAGTCCCTTTTTCATAAAACCTCCTCTGATTACATCACCTATACCTGATTGACCGGAAAGTAAAACTAGTAAACGATAAGCCAAAGCTTCGCTTTATCGTTCACCTACCCGCGTTGTTTGAAAGCGAAGCCGATGAGTTTCCACTCGCCGCTTTCATCAACGAAGTACAGAATTATTTCACCGCTACCCTGATCGAACAGCGTGCTGTAGACAGGCACAGCCCTCATGTCTTTGCCTTCTCCTTCAAAGGTCATTTTCAATCGCTGATAATCTTTCACCTGCCCCTTAGCTGTTAACTCATTGAGGCTTTCAATTATTTTTTCCTTCGTCTGATTTTCTTTGAATTTCTTTGCAGTGTCTTTGTAAATCGTCTCGTAATCAGCAGCGTTCAAACGCCGAAAAAACAGGGCACCTGCTTTGTCAATGTCTTCCAGCGGAGCATCGTGCGAACCCAAAACGCAGCCAGCCGCGAACACTACGAACAAAAAAATCAGTAATCTCTTGCTCATCAAAACCTCATGTCGTGGGGGTTAAACCTGAATTCAACAGAGCAGAAACAATACCAGCAGGCATGCGGATTAAGCAACGAAGGGAAGCCAGCGGAAGAAACGATGAATGCGAAATGATGAATTATGAATTGAGAGAGCTTCTTAATCCATCATTCATCGTTCATACTTTATCATTTCTTCCGCACCTCTGGTTCACCATGAATAAACTACTCGCTCGATCATCGTCGTCGCGCTCATCTCGCGATGGACGCGCATTTCGCGGAAGGAGGTTGCCGAAATCAAACTCGACAGGTTTTCACTGAAGAACTTGATTTCCTTCTCGCCTTCTTCCGTGTCGTCTTTTTTCTCTGAAGCGACTTGCTCTTCTTTGCCGTCAAGCTTCGACATCAGCTTATCGAAAACAGGCTTCGCATCGGCCACGCGAACAAGCGCATAGAACTGAACCGCCCCGTCAATTTTCGCTGCGTTGGCCTGCGGGGCTGCCGCTGCCTGAAGGATGTCGCGCGCAAATTCTTTGCTCGATGCCAGCACAAGGTACTTGCCTGAAACCGAATACGCAGCGCCTTTTTCCAGCAATGACTGGGCGAGATAACGAACAGATGACTCGTCCTGCCACACCAGTCTTGGGTCAATGCCTGATACGACGAATCGAGCGCGCATCTCATCCGTTATCGCGCGCTCCAAAGCCGAACGATCAATCGCCGTCTCTGATTTCATCTCGATGACGAGCGCGCGCTCGAAGTGAACGAAAGGCTTGCCCTGTTCGGCTTTCGATCTGGCAAGCTCGCAGTACCCGGAAGGCGAAAGCTTTGCCAGCACAGGAGCCAGAGTAGATGCCGCAGACTGTGAGTTTGAATCGTTTTTCGGTTTTGTGGTCTGCGAGTTTGGATTGCGATTCGGCGCCTGTTCGTCGTCAACGTCAATGTCAAAGCGCGCATCGAGTCGGCTGTATCGTTCGGTTCGCGCGCTATCTTCATCAGACGATGAATGTGTGTTATCTGGAATCTCAGGCCGAGTCGGGGCTTCCGTGGGCAGCTTGCCGAATAGCGCATCTGAAACAGACGAGACCAGATATTCCTCAGTGCTTCCTGCATGAACTTCCACAAGCTGCGCATCAGCCGGAG
>DATEKX010000749.1:0-4027 GCA_035277165.1 Blastocatellia bacterium
TTTCTTGGCCGCGACCGCGCCCGTGAACGCGCCACGAATATGGCCGAACAATTCCGACTCTAACAACTCGGTCGGCAGGTTGGCAGAGTTAACCGTGACGAATGATCTATCGGCGCGAGTGCTTTGATTGTGAATAGCGCGGGCGATCAATTCCTTGCCCGTCCCGCTCTCGCCTGTGACTAAGATGGTCGTGCGCGCGGGCGCGACTTGCTCAACGAAGGCGAGTATCTCATGCATCTTATCGCTGCGCGCAACTATTTCTTTGCTTTCGGTGCTGCGTTTGAGCGTCTGCTTTAGAGTTCGTCGCTCCTCGTCTTTGCGGCGGCGACGCATCCCTGCTGCGACCAGCCTGACGATCTCTTCGTTGTCGAAAGGTTTTGCGATAACAGTGAAAGCGCCGCGTTGCATGGCGGCTATTGCAGTATCGAATGTGGCGTAAGCCGTGATCATCGTGATTACAGCGTCTGCGTCGAGTTTGAGAAGTTCTTCGAGAGTGCGAAGTCCACCCATACCCGGCATTGACACGTCGAGCAAGACGAGATCAAAGGCTCGCTGCTGAAACTTGTCCAGTCCCTCTTCGCCGGTTTTAGCCAGTTCAACCTGATAGCCCTCTGAGGTGAGCAGGCTATCAAGCACATCGCGCATCACTTCCTCATCATCCACTACGAGGATGCTTCCTTTTTTTGCCATAAGATAAAATGTTACCAACTGGCAACCCGCGTCTGCCAGTAAAAGAGGTTATAGATGTTGGATTAAAAATCAATCGCTCGCGGCTTGCATCTGGCGCGCGAAGGCTGTGGGTAGTTTGATTGTGAAGTGTGTGCCCTCGCCGGGTCGGCTTTCTACAAATATGCGCCCGCCGTGCTCTTGAATTATTCCGTATGAAAGCGCGAGGCCAAGTCCTGTTCCCTGCCCCACTTCTTTCGTCGTAAAGAATGGATCATAAATTCGCGCGATGTTTTCGGGCGCAATCCCGCAACCCGTGTCGCGGAAGTCTACGACCAGAGACGTATCAACCAATCGCGTGTTGATCGTCAGTCGCCCGCCCGCAGGCATCGCATCGCGCGCGTTTAACACCAGATTCATGAAGACTTGTTGAAGCTTCGATGCGTTGCCGAGAGCCGCCGGAAGGTCTTCACCGAAGTTTTTATTTATATCGAGCTTCGCGTTGCGCAGTTGCGGCTCAAGCAGTTGAAGCGTGTCGTCGAGCACGCGGTTAAGCTCGACTTCGCGGAACTGCGTATCGCCCGTGCGCGAGAAATTCAGAAGATTGTTGACTATGCCCGACGCCCGGAGAGTTTGAATATGAATCTTTTCAAGAAGTTTACGTTTCGGGTCTTGATCGGGCACTTGTTGAAGCAGCATTTGCGCGTAAGAAGAGATTCCGGCAAGCGGCGTGTTGACTTCGTGCGCGACTCCTGCGGCGAGCAATCCGATGGATGAAAGCTTTTCGCGCTGTAGCAACTGCTCTTCGAGTTGCGCGCGCTCCGTTACGTTTTCGACGACAACGAGCGTGCCTGTCACGACTCCGCGCGCGGCTTCAAACGGCGCGAGCGATATGTTCAGAGTCAACGGGCGACCGTCTTCGGTCGAAGCATTGTATTTGTAGATGTGGCGCGTTTCGCGCAACGCCCATCCGTCCTGACCCATCACGTTCTGTATAGTCTCTATCAGGTCATGGTCGAGCGTGTCGTGGATGCTGCGACGCAGGGCTTGCGCACGCGCGATGCCGAATATCTCTTCGAGCGCGCTGTTCCACGTTGTGATGCGCCCGTCGAAATCCACTGCGAGGATGCCGACGTTTACGCTTTCGATTATGCTCTCGGAAAATTCTTTGAGCCTGCTCAGTTCTTCGGCCTTCTCCATCTCGGAGCGATAAAGCAAGCTGTTGTCAATTGCGACGGCGACGTAACCAGAAAGCGCGCGGAGCAAATCCGTGTCTTCGCTCGTAAGCAGCGCGCCGGTAGTCGTACGCCCGATGCCGATGACGGCTATCATTCGATCACGCACGACGCAAGGCACATAATAGTAAAGCTCTCCCTGCCCGCTCGTGTCGTCTGAATCTGTGGGTGAGATGTTGTATGCCGTAACGAAATGAGTTGCGCTTTCGATACCCGACGATTGAAGGCTGACCTCGCCTTCGCCGATCATCCGCGACGCGGCGGTTAATACCGCATCGTTTCCTGGAATGTCGCTTGCCGAGATGAAGCCCCGCCCGATTGAGCGCATGCGAATTATCTTTTTGATGTCTTCGGGCAGGTTGATGTCGCTGTCCATTCCGGTTGCGTGCGCAAGGCGGAAGCCCGATGGCGACATCCCGTCTTCGATGAAGATTGCTACTTTGCGAACCGAAAGCATTTCCGACAATCGCCGCACGAGCGAGTCTAACAGTTGTGGAAGAGCAGTGGTCTGCGAAAGCGTTCTGCCGAAATCCTGAAGCCCTGTTCTTAAAGTATAACGCTCGCCGTAGAACCAACGGTCGGCCCATAGTTGGAGCTTGTTTTTGATGGGCGCAAACAGCATCGTCACGATGAGCATTCCTATGACTACGACTACGCGAGTCTTGCCGGAATTCAGATCAGCCGTTGCCCAGATGAACTTGACCAGATCGCCTACGCCCAAAAGCACAACCATGTAGATTGCAGCGACCGCCACAATCGCTACGACGTGGACGAAGCTGCGGCGCATTATCACGTCAACGTCCATCAAGCGATAGCGGATTATCGAATAGCCGAACGAAAGTGGTATCAGGATGAGCGGCGCGTAAGCCACTGTCTCCATCAGCGGAGTGATCTCGACGTTCGAGATGTAAGGAACTACGTAGAGCGCCGCGAACGGCAGGCCCGCTAAGCCCATGCCCCAGATGATCCATTTGAGTTGCTGGCGCAGCAGCGGCTTTTCGGCGCGAATGAAAGTGCGAAGCAGCAATGCGCTGCCTGCGATGAAGAAAAACGCGCCGTAAAAAAGCTCTATCTGATCAAACAGATTGCGCACCTGAACGAGCGCGCCGCTGTCAAAGATGCCCGCGTCCGGTTTGTAGTGCCAGAGGATTTCAAAAGCAATGAGAATGATTGACGGCAAGTAGAGCGCAAAAACGATTGGGCGCGAACGCGCAGACAGCCCTTTGCCCGAGGGGAAATTCGCGCAGAAATGCAAAAACAACGGCGCCAGCAATATCCACGCAGAATTATCAAGCAGGCTCACAAGCCGGTCGTTGGCTGAGAATTCGAGCGTCGAGCTATAAAAATAATATATGAAAGAAAGCAGCGACCAGAAGAAGAAATGATATGTCAGCGCAGCGCGATTCTGCCTGAATAAAACGAACAGCCCGATTGCCAGATAGACAACCCCGATAAAAGCCAGGTAAAGGCCGCGCCCAAGGAATTGAGGCGCGGGCAGGACTTTGAAATCGGTGTCATAAAGCGGTTCTTCTATGCCGTAGATGCTTTGCAGTACAGAGTTCGGATGCTCTATCGCATAGCGCGCATCGCCCCCAACGCCCTGCCTGTCGAGATAACGCTGGATTTGTTCAGCCTTTTTGATCTGCTCATAGTCGAGCACTCTTGAGCCATCGACGATAGAGTATTTCCCGACAAAGTAGACTGCTCGAACGTAATCGCCTTTTTTGACTGTGTAAGCAAGCGGCGAATCGGGGTTGACCGATTTGACCTGCACCCCATTTTCGGTGTCTACCCAAACAATGCCATCGGAAGGAATCGGAGCCGGACTCAAACGGTCGCGCAGGTTAAGGATTCCTATGACGACAATGACTACTGTTATCGCCAGAACCGCGATAAGTTTTGTCCTTGCCATCACTTCTTTCATTGCTTCAGCCTTTTGGGAAGCTATAGAGAATCCAAATGAATTTTGCAACTGCTATTCCGGCAATATTTTGACTAACAACCAATTAGAATCAAAGCTTTAAGCCCAATTCATATTGTATAGTTCACCATTGCTTCCATATTTTCGGAATAGCTTCCAATTTTTCGGATGCTGAAAAAATACCCGGTTCGCGGTTTCCTGTACG
>DATEKX010000750.1:0-2690 GCA_035277165.1 Blastocatellia bacterium
ATCGGTCATATCAGGTGTGAACTGGTCTGAAACTTTGCAGAAGGCTATTGCAAAAGGGATCAAGATCGACGATTTGAGAGAAGATCTAGAAGCTCTCGGATTGAAAATTGTTTCATTCACAACCGAAGATGCGGAGTTGGCAGCTCATTTATGGTTGCAAACAAAATCAATCGGGCTTTCATTAGGTGACCGCGCTTGCCTTGCATTAGGGTTGCGTTTGGGCGTTCCTGTAATTACTGCGGACCGAACTTGGTCAACGCTGGCGATAGGATTAACTGTTGAGTTGATTCGTTAGTTGAGTTGTAAAGCATGGAAGAAGTATTCGGCCCTGACGGCCTTATAGCTCGCTATCATCCGAACTACGAATATCGGCCCGGTCAGGTCGAGATGGCCGAAGCTGTCAACAATGCTCTCACACACGGCGGCACTGCTTTGATCGAAGCGGGCACGGGCACGGGCAAGACTCTCGCTTACCTGATTCCTGCGCTCGCAAGCGGCCACCGTGTCATCGTTGCTACTGCAACTAAGAATCTTCAGGAACAACTGCACAAGAAAGATATTCCTTTCCTTCAAGAGATCATCCCCCGCAAGTTCAAAGCTGTGTGCATGAAAGGTCGCTCGAATTATGTATGTCTTCACCGATTGAAGAAAGCCGACGAGACTCCGATTCTCGAAGGTCTCGATGAAGTAGATTACTTCGATGAAATTCGCCGATGGGCTGGCGAAAGCGAAACGGGCGACCGCGCAGAGTTGATCGATCTTCCCGAAGACTTATCTTTCTGGCCTCAAATTGACGCGCGCGCTGAAACCTGTCTGGGCCAGAAGTGCCCGGAATACGATTCGTGCTTCATCACGCGAATGCGACAAGAAGCGCAGGAGGCGGATGTTGTCATCGTCAACCATCATCTCTTCTTTGCAGACCTCGCGCTTCGCGGCGGCGATTACGGCGCAGTGTTGCCCGACTATTCGACCATCATCTTTGACGAAGCCCACGAAATCGAAGACGTGGCGGCTTCATACTTCGGAGCCAGCGTCTCTAATTATCGCGTCAACGATTTGCTTCAGGATGTGCAGAAGCTTGTCATCACGGAGCCGGACGCGTCGATGGAAATGACTAAAGCCATGGCCAGACTCGCGCAACGGGCTGACACGTTCTGGCTTTCGTTTCGCGGTGATAGTTTCGCTGATGCCGGAGAAACCAACCAGTGGCAATCATCATCGAGAAGCCGCCCGCGCGCCGCAAACCAGCAGGATGGCCGCTATACGCTCAGTGAATCTTTCTTTGCTCGCGCTGACAGCGAAGGCGATGTACAAGCGACTGCTGCGGGCGAAGCATACATCGCGCTTTCGACCGCGATTGATCGGCTGGCAGCGGCGCTCGCCTTGGTCAGAAATCCGCCGCCCGAACTTGATAACATACTTCGCCGAGCCCAGAGCTTGAAGTTCGATCTTCAATTCGTAGTGACGGGCGATGAACCGGGATTCGTTTACTGGTGCGAGAAGCGCGGGCGCGGCGTCTTCCTTCATGCCACGCCGATTGACGTTTCGGGCCTGCTGGAAGAAAAGCTTTTTTCTTGCGTTCACAGCGCCGTGCTAACATCCGCGACGATGACCGCAGGCAAAAGTTTTGATTTCATCAAAGGGCGACTGGGTATCACCAACGCGCAAGAGGTAATGGTCGAGTCGCATTTCGATTTCGCAAGTCAAGCAGTGCTCTACCTGCCAAAAGATATGCCCGACCCGCGCAGTCGCGACTTTTTGGACGCATCCGTTGACGAGATTGTACAAATACTGGAAGCAACACGCGGGCGCGCGTTCGTGTTGTTCACAAGCGTAGCTTCGATGCGCGAGACTTATGAGCGCGTGCGCGGGCTGATTGACTTTCCGAGCTTCATTCAAGGGCAAGGCTCGAAGCTGGGATTGCTTGACCGCTTCCGCAAAACGGAAGGCGCAGTGTTGTTTGCCACATCTTCTTTCTGGCAAGGCGTAGATGTTCAGGGCGAAGCGTTGTCATGCGTCATCATCTCGAAACTCCCCTTTGCCGTGCCGACCGACCCTGTCGTAGCAGCGCGGCAGAAATATATTGACCAACAGGGCGGCAACTCGTTTTATGAATACTCCGTCCCGCAGGCGGCCATCACATTGAAGCAGGGGCTTGGCCGGTTGATTCGCTCGGCCACTGATCGCGGCGTGCTTTCGATACTCGACCCGCGATTGAAGACGAAATCATACGGCAGATTCTTTCTCCAAAGCATTCCTCAATGCCACGTCACCACGAATATCGAAGAAGCAGCGCAGGTATTCGACGAGTAAACCAATAGCGAGGGCGTATGGCAGCACAACCGGCAAAAGCGAATCCTCCGGCAAAAACGATTGACGAAGTAATCGAGCAGCTCAATGAGATCATCGCGCTGTCGCACAGCGAACAAAGCAGGCTCGGTTATTTCGCTTCGCTCTATCGCAATGTGACGATTGAAGTCAAACGAGGAATCGCGCAGGGGCGTTTTGAAAACGGCCCGCGAATGGAACAACTCGATGTGACGTTTGCCAATCGCTACCTGACTGCGCTCGGGTGTTACCGGCGAGGCGAGCAGGCGAGCAAGTGCTGGATCACAGCCTTCAAGGCTGCATCCGAGTGGCCGCCCATAGTTTTGCAGCATATATTGTTGGGAATGAACGCGCAAATCAAT
>DATEKX010000751.1:0-2095 GCA_035277165.1 Blastocatellia bacterium
GGGTGTTGAGCGCGCGCCGCTCGGAGCGATGCGATTGAAATCTCAGATTGCGAGGCCCATCAATGAAGAGGTTCTTCCGCTAAAAGCAACGACGATATCCGGCGCGGCGTGGAGCGGGGAGTCGGAAATCGCGCGCGTTGAAGTGAGCCTTGACAGCGGTCGCACATGGAAAGAAGCGAAGCTCTCGGATGAACGCGCGCCGTTCGCGTGGAGATTGTGGTCTTTCGATTGGACGCCGCAAGCGCGCGGCACTTATGAAATAATCGTGCGCGCACGCGACGCGCGAGGGCTTACGCAGCCGTTCGAGCGCGACCCGGCAATAGTCACGCCTTATGCAAACAATTGGGTTGATCGTCGCGCGGTCGAGGTTCGGTGACAGTAGTGAAGAATATCAAGGTTTCGAGTTTTGTATTATTAATTGTTTCTCTTCTTTTCGATCTAAAACTGTGCCTTGCGCAGAACAATGCACACAACCACGCGGAAGCGCCTGCCGCAACGTTCCCGGTCGAGATGCTTGAGCGACCTGTGCCGATTCGCTCAGGGATAGGCGCGGTTTCTGAGACTGTGACGACTTCATCCAGAGAAGCGCAGGCGTTCTACAATCAAGGGCTTGCCTACCTGCATTCTTACGTGTGGATAGAAGCTGCGCGCTCGTTCAATCAAGCGTTGAGGCATGACGGGAAACTCGCCATGTCATATATCGGTTTGAGCCGCGCCTTTTCGGGGTTGAACGCTTACACAGCAGCCCGCGCTGCGCTTGAACGAGCGCAACTGCTGGCCTCTGGCGTATCCGAACGCGAGCAGCGACGCATCCATATTCGCGCAAAACATCTCGACGCCATCGCAGACCCCGGCAATGTCGAAAAGCATTTTCAGTACAAGAAAGCGATTGACGACGCGCTGGCAATTGATCCGAAGGACATAGAGTTGTGGCTGTTGCGCGGCATCAGTGAAGAAGCGAACGCCGCAGGGCGAGGTCAACACGGCGGCGCGCCGTCAATTCGGTTTTACGAAAAAGCGCTTCAGCTTTCGCCCGACAATTTTGCGGCGCATCACTATCTGACTCACTCCTTAGAAAACACAGACCGAATTTCCGAGGCGCTCAAACACGGCGAAATTTATGCGCGGCTCGCGCCTGCCATCCCGCACGCGCATCATATGTACGGCCACGATCTCAGGCGCGTAGGGCGAGTCGCGGACGCAATAGCCGAGTTTCGCCGGGCTGACGAATTAGAGCGTGCTTATTACAAATCGGAAAACATTCCTGCTGAATATGACTGGCATCACGAACATAACCTGGATTTGCTTTCGACTTCTTATCAGCACGAAGGCCAGATGAAAGCGGCTGAAGAAGTTATGCGACAGGCATTCGCCATTCCATCAATGCAGGACGCGCTTGAGTTCAACAAAAAACAGTGGCCCGAGTTTTTAATCGCGAGAGGCCGCAACGAAGAAGCTCTTTTGGCAGCCAGTAAGCTTTCCGAAAGCCGTTGGGACATAGTCCGCGCAATCGGGCGCATATGCGCGGCGCAGGCGCATCTGGCAATGGATAACCTTCAAGCCGCGAGCACGGAAGCGAAGGCTGCGCTCGAAGAATTGCGCGCGTCAGGAGGCCGAGCCGCTTTCGTGTCTGGTTACCTCGAAGCTTTGCAGGGAGAGTTTTATCTCAGAACAGGGCAGGCTGAAAAAGGACGCGCGATGCTCAAACAGATCACGAGCAAGATTCGCTCAGAACCCGGCCCTGATGCATGGACTCAAGCTCTGTTCCGCCTTGAAGCAATCGGGCGGGCTGCTCGCGCGGCAGGGGATTGGGAACTTGCTGAATACCTTGCGCGGCAGATGATCGAACACGATGCGGCATACGCGGGCAGTCATTACGCGCTTGCGCTCGTAGCCGACGAGAAGAAAGACACAGCGCTTGCCTTGCAGGAATTCGCCGCAGCGGAAAAGCTGTGGCTAAACGCCGACACGAACCTTCCCGAACTTCAACAAACGCGAGCGCGGATTACAGCGCTCAAAAAATAATTCGCTCTCAAAATAAAAAGCGCGCGAGAAAACTCGAAGTTTTCTCGCGCGCACGTTTACGAATTCGGAA
>DATEKX010000752.1:0-3778 GCA_035277165.1 Blastocatellia bacterium
AGGCTCGCTTTGAATTCCGGCCAGGAATGCGAAATGATTCTTCATCTCCCACTTCAACAACAGCCGCGCGTGACGGTAATCGCCTGTGGTTCCGTAATAGATATTGACTACCTTGATTGATCGCGTGTCGGGATAATAGCCGCCCGCGAGATAAGATTTCAAAACAGGCTCGTACCAGATCGTCGGCTGGATGCTGACGCCGCCCTTCAGGCTCGAAGGCGTCATCGTTGCGGCGAATTCTGCGCGCGAGCCTCCGCATTTCTTAAACGACGCTACTGCTTCGTCCCACGCCTCATCTACCCACTCGCCTATGGCGTCGAGCGCGCCCGGAAAAATCTGAATCTCTTCAATCACAAACCCCTGCGCTCCGCGCTTCGCAGCCTGTTTCCACTTGCGCTTGGCCGGGTCTGAAAACCCGTTGTCGTTGTAAGGTATTTTATACTTAGGAGAGTATTTGATTTCGGCTTTCTTTTTGGGGCCGAGAAATTTAAAAGGAGTTTGAGCCGGTGCCGCACTGGCCACGCACAGCAATATTATCGTGATTAACAAGAAGGGGGCTTTCCTGAGCATTTATTCCTCTTTCCGACTAACCTCTCTCGGTTAGTTAGAAAAAAGAGAAAATGCGGATTCAGTTCCAGAAACGGGGAATACTTCGCCAGTTTTTTAACAGTACCGCGAGCGTATAGAGTGGCCACTCTATACGCTCGCAGTACTGTTTTGAACGATTATGGTCGCTTGCCGTTGTAGACTGGCACTACCGGAAGCAGCGCGCGCGACGGATGCGCGCGGTCATGATGAATTGTGTTTATAGCCACGCGAGTTTCATTGTCCGCGCGAAGCGGTTTCCCCGTATTCGGGTTCGGGTCGAAGCGTGGGTCATTAGAGCTTGTGATGTGAATCGCTATGCGATGGCCTTTGTTGAAGATGATGCTCGTTGACCAAAGATCAATTGTGAGCAGATAGACTTCGCCTTTCTTCATTGGCACTTCGCGATCAAATCCTTCGCGGAACCGAGCGCGCACAGCCGAATCCAGTACCAGCCTTTCAGTGCCATCTGGATATACATCAACCAACTTGGCCATGAAATCCGTATCAGGCGCGTCAGATTCAACCCACAGTTCTACTTTCACGCGGCCCGTCACTTCGACCGGCGAGGCGAGCGCAGGCGTCATGAATTTCAACAGGTCTTTTCTATCGCCCACGGCGCGCTGATCCATAGGCCCTTTCTTGATGTTGAGATTCGCGCCGCCAATCGTCGGCACAGGATTTTTCGGATCATACTTGTAAGTGTCTGCGCTCTCCTGTTCGGCGGGCATCCTTTCGCTTAGGCTTCCGCCAGCAGTTAGAAAATAAGAAGTGTTCTTTGAAGGCACAGGCCACGAAACAGCAGTGCGCCATTCATTGCCCGCTGCTTTCGGATCAGCTACGTCGCCCATGACGTAATACTTGATCGCCGGTTCATCCATAATGCCGTTGTCTTTTCCGGCCAGCCAGTAATCGAACCACCTGAGCGCCTCTTCCGTTACATTGACCGCAGAGTTCGCAGGGTATTTCACTTCTTCGATCTGCCCGTGCCCCCAAGGCCCCATCATCAATTTCTGATTGCCTGCGGCAAGCCCCGCGCCTACCTGCTGCAATCCTGCGAAATTATCTATGTTGCCCTGAGCGAAGATATCGTACCATCCGCCGTAGTTGTACGTCGGTACGTGAATTTTTTGCCAGTGCAGAGGAAATTCATTCGAATCATAAAAGTGATCGTAGACGTTATGCCTGAATGTCTCTTCAAGCACATCCATAGCGCCCTGCCGTTTGAGCCAGATTTCGTTCAACTCTTTGCGAAACACGCCGCCCATAAAAGCGGATTGAGAATAGATGCTTGAACGAGCAACCATAACGAACGTTGCGACCAGATGCGGCGGGTTCATCATCGCTGCGAGGTTCGACGTAATGCCCATAGCCGATGCGCCAAACATTCCGACTTTGCCGTTCGACCAGGGCTGCTTCGCCACCCATTCAACCGTGTCGTATCCGTCAACCGGGTCTTCCACGAACGGATGATACGCGCCTTCGCTCTGGCCTTTGCCTCGACAATCCTGCACGACCAGCGCGAACCCGCGACCTGTCCAGTTCGCATTGCCGATGGCTTGCGTGCCTTTGCCATAAGGCGTGCGAATCAGCACAACAGGGAACGGCCCTGTGCCCACAGGCAGGTAGTAGGCCGTAGAAAGCTTCACGCCGTCGCGCATCGCAACCATCTGCTCTGTAGGCTTTGCGGCCTGAGCAGGCGCGGCTTGCGGCGAAGCAGAAGCCTGCCGAGCAGGCGTAAGCGTGAACAAGCCGAAACAGAGCGTGATAAGAAGAGCAATAGTTAATCGGATATTTCGCATGGTGAGCCTCGCTTAAATCGATGCAGTAAACGAATGAGCGGCAAGTGCTGAATGATGAACGATAGAAATCAATTCATAATTCATCGTTCATCATTCAGCGGTTGAGTTTATATCCACACCCAGCCGAACTGCGTGTTCGATGGCAACGGATTTTCTTTGTACTCTTGTTTCAGCGCGGCGACCTTGTCTGCATGGATCGCGTTGCGTTTCGCTTTCACGTTCACACGATAAACGCGCGCTGCGTTCAGGCCGAAGACCTTCGCTTTGAATTCCGGGGTGAGCTTCTTGTAGCCATACTTGTTGGCTATCTCGTCGCTGATCTGGAATCGGCGGAAGCGTTCGATCTGGCTCTGCGGACTGCCGCCCCATATCGAATCCGTGCCCCAGATGATGTTGTCTTCCATCCCCATATTCAACAACTGGCCGAAGTAATGCATCGCCGCTTCGGGCCGCGCGCTCGAAAGCCCGTTCCAGGTCGAGCCTGTCTCGAAGTAGACGTTCTTCAAGTTGTTGCGCTTGACTATGTCCATCAAATCCGAAATCCAGGGTATGTACTGCGGGTCTACAGGCGCGCCTTCTTTGCGCCGGGCCGTCGGGTGCCACGCCGAATGATAGATGATGAAATTGATGTCGCGGAAATCCTTCGCGGCTTTCTCTACGTCGCGCGGGTGACAGTTGTCTTCGTTGAACAAGCCGAGAGGCAGCCCTCTGTGAATGCACGCGGTTTTGACGCCGAGCTTGCGCGCTTTCTCCCAGAACGGGTAAGTGATTTTTTCATCATCAAGCCCGTAGGGAGTAAGCTCTCCGGCAAGGCTTCCGGGATACATTTTCCACGAATCAACCTTGAGCACTTTAGCCTGACGCTCCATCTCTTCAAGCTCTTTCAGTCCCTTGTTCGGGCGCAATATGCCGTGCGACAGCATGCGCTGAGAGCCTGCCCACGAGTTGATGTCGTTGCGAGTTTTGACCATCTTGTCGGGCGGCAGGATATTGTCTTTCCATTCGCTTGAGGGCACGCCGCTAATGATCGCCATGACGGTATCGGAATCAAAGAAGAGTTCCTTTGTGTAATGCGCGCGGTTTAATTCCGCTACGGCCTTCGTCATATCTTTGAAGCCGGGGCGCAGGCGCGACAAAAATCCTGCGGCCAGCCGACCTTCTTCGCTGTTTTTGTACCAGTCAGGCTCGACATCAACGTGATGCGTCTGGTTGTCGAATATGAATTCGTTCTTTGGCCAGTTCTCATCGAAAGCCGCAGGTTCGAGCGCTTCTACAGCGTCAACCTCGTAGGTTTTGCCGAAGACCTCGTTGAAGCAGATCATCGCCGCAGCCATGCTGCACGAGGTCTGTAGGAATCGCCGTCTCGTCAACCCCAAACGCTTAGCGTTGCG
>DATEKX010000753.1:0-2292 GCA_035277165.1 Blastocatellia bacterium
AATGAAGGATTGACGCAGCCGTTTTACGACGGAGGCATATATCGAATGCGCGGCGATCAGGTGCTCGGTCGCCCCGAAGACCTCGTGCTTGTAAAAAACAGTCCGAGCTATAACGAAATGTGGCCGCGCGCGGTTGTGCCTTATCAACAAATCTATGGCGTTGCGGCTCCTGTGAATCTGCCTGATATTGCAAACGACGGGCAGCTTGATTCGCGCTTGCCCGAAGCAACGCCGCTCGCGCTGATTGGAACATCTTCGCTCATCTCGCGCGACACAAGGGCCTTCAGAGGCGACCGTTTCTATCAACACGAAAACTTTGGCGACCGCAACTGGACAAGACAAGGCGCTGACGCAGGGCTTTACACAGATTCAGACATCTACGCGATTCGCATACTCGCGCTTCAGCCCGTGACTGATCGAACGTATCCAAATAATGGCCGCGCGTTCGACTCTAATTTCTCTGAGCGCGTTCGCATACTCGGCGAAATACCTGTTCGCAAAGAAGGCATCATAGATGCGCAGGGCAACACGGATACCTCGTTTCTTGCGAAGATTCCCGCAGATATTCCATTTACGTTTCAGACACTTGATCGCAATGGGCTGGTGCTCAACACTGCGCAGACCTGGCATCAAGCGCGACCGGGCGAACGCCGCCTCGATTGCGGAGGCTGTCACGCGCACAGCCGACCGGCGCTTGATTTCAACACGACGGCGGCGGCTCAACCCGGCTACATTGTGCGCGACCTCGCTTTGACCACGCCGTTGATTGCCGTTGACGGCACAACTGCTCCCACTGTTACGACTGCGAACACGCATTCGACAACGGTCGAGTATCTGCGCGACATTCGCCCTATCTTTCAATCCAAGTGTGCGTCCTGTCATACATCGCGCAATGGGCAGACGCCCGCTGCTGGCCTCGATTTGGACGCTGATGACCGCCTGATTGATGGCATCTATCCTGCGACATATTCGTGGCTTGCTCGGTCACGCAGCGGGTCTAATCCGACTCCGCGATCAGTCACGCCGGACGGCGACTGGTACTGGCCTCAAGTGACTCGCTACATCCGAGCGGGGCAGGCGCGGCAGAGTTTGTTAATTTGGAAAATCTTCGGACGACGGTTAGATGGCCGCGCAAATTCAGATCGCCCGACTGAAACGACACCGGGCAACCCTTCGACTATTCCACCCGGCAAGGACTGGCCGGAGTGCGATCTTGATTACGCGGGCGCGCAGATGCCGCCGACTTCTTCGGGTGTGACGCTGACCTGGGACGAGAGGATGAAGATAGCGCGATGGGTTGATCTGGGCGCGCCGATTGATTTGAGCTCAATCATCAACACGCATGGCGGAAACGGCTTCGCGGGTTTTATGGAAGACGACATTCGCCCAACGCTCTCGCTCGTGCCTTCCGTGTCACAGGCATCGGCTGCGAGCAGCATCTCGCGATTCGTCATAGGCGCTTACGATTTAGACAGCGGTCTCAACACGGCGACGCTCTCGCTAAAACTTGATCGCGCCGTTGGCTCAATTCCGCCGAACACGAATCTGGCCGCAGGCTTAGTTATCACCGAAGGCGGGACTGTGAGTGTGAACCTCGCAACACCGATTGATTTGACCGCCGCGAGCGTCACAGCGACTTTGCAGATTCGAGACATTGCCGGACACACTACTCGCATTGTTCGCACGTACAAACAAACGACAACGCTTTGCGCTTCGATTTCGCAAAGCAGTCAGTTCTTTCCTGCATCAGGCGGCAGCGGCAGCGTCGATGTGACAGCGCCGGGTGCGTGCAACTGGTCTGTCGCTAATGATCTTAATTGGATCATCCTCAGTTCGGCATTAAGTGGCAGCGGCAACAGCACAGTCACTTATGAAGTGAGAGAGAACTTTACTGGCAACCCGCGCACGGGCACGTTCTCTATCGCGGGCCGCACGCTGACCGTAGTACAAGACAGCGATATTGCGGGCAATTGTACTAACGCCATTTCTCCAACATCCGGTACTATCTCTTCCAGCGGAGGAAGCGGCCAGATAACCGTAACAAGCGGAGCAAACTGCGCGTGGCAAGCCGTCAGCAACGTGAATTGGATAACAATCACTTCGGGCGGAATAGGCGTAGGCTCCGGCACTGTGAATTATCAGGTAGCGCCAAACACAGGAAGCAACAAGCGCAAAGGAAAGATCAAGATTGCCGGAAAGGTTTTCGCGTTGAAGCAAAAAGGCAATTGAGCAATTTTATTTCTCAGAGCATGTTTTGGAAGTCCCGTTAGGGACGACCTGTCTATAGTTAAA